>CALZJF010000032.1 GCA_945787885.1 uncultured Bacteroidales bacterium
CTGCATCCAAATAGAGCATTCAAACATAAAACTAATTTTCATTACCTACTTATCGCGTATTTTACCGCTTGAGAATCGCATATTTTGGGAACCTCAGAAATCGGTCGCCTGAGAAATATTCCACCCTCAGCGGCTAAAAAGCAAGAGGCTGCGCCGTAAACCTTCATTACGGGCGCAGCCTCTTGTTCTTATTTACACTCTGTGTAATCAGGCGTTACCGGCTCAGTCCGCGGTTTCGGAGTAAAGCATCGATCTGCGGACCTTTGCCACGGAAATTCTTGTACATCGTCATGCCGTCATCGATACCACCAGGTGCAAGACAAAATCTGCGGAATCGCGCAGCCACCTCTGTATTGAAGACATTGCCCGTTTCCCTGTAGGCCTCAAAGGCATCGGCATCCAACACCTCACTCCAGAGGTAACAGTAGTAGCCTGCGGAATAGCCACCGCCAAGGCTATGGCTAAAGTTCGTCACGCGGTAACGCGGATAGACTTGTTGTGGCATACCACGCGAAAGCAAACGCTCGCTTTCGAATTTCATGATATCAAACGCTTGCGGAACAGCCTTGAGGGTATGGAGATCCATATCGACATACGATGCTGCCAGATATTCCACCGTGGCAAAACCTTGTCCGAACTGATTGGCAGCATCCAGTTTGCTCACGAGCGAATCAGGAATCGTTTCGCCCGTTTGACAATGCTTGGCATAGACCTTGAGGACGGCAGGGTCAAGAGCCCAATGTTCGTTTATCTGCGACGGAAGCTCCACGAAGTCCGTCTCAACATCATATACGGCATTATAGTGAACATCGTGAAGCATGAAATGCAAGGCATGCCCAAACTCATGGAACATGGTCTGCACATTGTCGATGCTTTGCAGAGCAGGCTGCCCGCCGGCAGAAGGTTTGGTCATATTGCAGACATTGACAATGATGGGAATCCGGCGCTTACCTTCTGCATCGTATGTCTGGCGTCTGAATTCCGTCATCCATGCGCCTGCTCCCTTACCATCGCGCGGGAAATAGTCCGTGTAGAATATAGCCAGCGTTTCGCCATTCTTGTCTGCCACCTGCCATGCTTTTGCTGAGGGCTCATAGGCCGGAACCTCATCGGTAATCTCTTTGAATGTCAAGCCATACAGACGCTCTGCCACATAGAAAATGCCCTTGAGCACTTGGTTGATTTCAAAGTATTGGGAAAGTTGTTGCTCATCTACCTGATACTTCGATGCCTTGATCTTATTCAGATAGTACATGATGTCCCATCCCATCGGCTCATCTTTTATGCCATCGGCTTCCATCGCATGCTGGATGGCAGCCAACTCTTCCTGGAGTTTACCAAGCGCAGGCTTCCATACGGCATCCAAGAGATGATAGACGGCTTCGGGATTCTTCGCCATACGTTCCTTCAGTATCATGTCAGCACTGGCATCATATCCGAATAGTTTGGATTTCTCAATGCGCAGTGCGATAATTTCCTCGGCAATCTTCGTATTGTTCCATTCATTCTGCTGATTGCCACGCCCATAATAGGCTTCATACACCTTTTGACGGACACTGCGGTTAGAACATGTCTGAAGTACGGGATAGCAGGAGGGCCGCTGCATGTTGAAGGCATATTGTCCTGCCTTGCCCTGCTCTTTTGCCATTTGCTCTGCAGCGGCAATGTTAGCGTCAGAGAGTCCTGTAAGATTCTCCTTATCTTCTATAAACACATAGGTGTTATTCGTTTCGTGCAACAGATTTTGACTGAACTGCAACTCCAGTTCGCTCAACTTTAGATTGAGCTCGCGCAGACGTTTCTGCTGTTCTTCAGACAGCGCTGCACCAGCTCTCTCAAACTCACGATAGATTTTTTTTACCGTGCTGAGCTGTTCGCGGTTGAGTAAGCGGTGTAGCGCGGCGGTGTCAGATGTTTCCAACGTCGAAATATGGTCATAGACGGTCTTAATACGTTGAAAGAGCTGGGCATTCAGATAAAGGTCGTCGCTATGTGAAGCCAGTTTCGGATAAATATCCGTTTCAAATTTTCGGATTTCTTCTGTAGAGTTGCTTTCTGACAATGCACTAAAAATCAGACTTGTGCGCTGTAGCTCATCGCCAGACTTATCAAAGGCCTCAATGGTGTTATGAAAATTCGGGGCCGCCGTGTCTTCCACGATAGCCTGAATGTTTTCATTCTGTGTCTTCATGCCATGTTCGAAAGCCTCGCGATAATGGTCGATGGTAATCAGGCTGTAAGGCTCGATGCCGAACTTTTCGTTGGAGGGACTGATGAGGGGATTCATGGTTTCTTGTTTGCAAGAGGTGAAGATTCCACCAAAGATAAATAATGCAGAAAAAATTTTATTCATGATCAGGAGATTCAACTTTTTTCGCGGTTAATGATATAAATTCCAGCAGCAGTCAGCATACCTGCTATGCAATATTGCCAGAGAAAACGCTCATGAAGACAGAGACAGGAGGTGACGACGCCCACGATGGGAATAAGAGAATTGTAGATAGCAACCTTGCCTATGGGATTACAACTAAGTAGTTTGTTGTACAGTCCAAAACCAATGGTAGAAACACCTATCAGCAGACCAAGAATGACGAGACCACGTAAATTGACTATAGGCAAATTTCCGCCTGCTGCCCAGGCTGGCAACAGCAGCAGAAAGCCTCCTATTGTCAAACTGTAGCCCGTTCCGACAAAAATATCTATGTGTTTGCTCAGTCTGCGCGTCATCAGAGTGGCGGCAGCACCGCACAAAGCATTCAGGATAATCATACCATCTCCTTGCCAGATAAAACTATTGTCGATAGCATTTCCAACATTGAGAAACAAGATGCCGATGAAGCCCATCAGACAACCCAGCACCTTGCTTCCAGTCAGTTTCTCCTGCTTATAAAACAGTCCGGCAAATATCACTACGGCAAAGACGCTGAGAGCATTGTAGATGGCGGCTCGAGAGCCGGCACTGTACGATAGTCCCCAATAGAAGAAGGCATAATGCAGTGTGGTATTCAGAAGGGAATAAATCACTAACAGCCCCCATGCCGATGCTTTCTTCATGCGGAATGAGCGTTTCGTCTTTTTGGCCAACAGCAGAATGATTAGTCCGGAGAAAAAGAAGCGTATGCCGGCAAAAAGCATTTTGCTTCCCGTCATAGAAGATTGTATGCCAAACTCAGCAAATCCCATTTTGATAAGGGGGTATGCCCACCCCCAAACCACGGCGGCAGTCAGCGCGAAGACGCTACGCCAGAATTTTTGTTGGAAGATGCTCTTATGCTGAAAGCTATTATCCATTTAAGAGCCTTATTTCAGCATATATTCAATTGTGTTCACTACGCGCACGCGCTTAATATAAGGCGTATTATCATCGCGATTCTCTATAGAGAACTGTCCCTGTGTGGCCGAACGTATTTTGCCAAGTCCACTACCGCTGTCGGCGGCAAATTTTTCTGCCGTCAGTCGAGCGTTCTTCGTTGCTTCTTCTACCATGGCAGGCTTTATTTCATTCAGCTTTGTAAACTCATACGAGATGGTATTATTGCCATACTCTTCGCTGACGATAGCAATGCCTTGCTTCATCAATTCTGCTTGACGGCTCATGAGATTCCTGACCTTTTCCACATTCCTGCTCGTCACGGTGATGACGCTCGTAGCCTTATAGCGGTAGTTCATGATTTCGTTTCCATAGTTGTCTGCCTGCCGGTCAGAAATCGTTGGAGGATTGATGCTAATCTCATCTTCGCTGATGCCTCCTTTCTTTAAGAAGGAGACAACAATGCGATTTTTCTGTTCCAGCAGGGAGTACATGACAGAGGGGTCGTTGCCAAGTTCTTTATAGACCAGCGGCCATGTGACTTTGTCGGCCATGACTTCTCGTTCTGCCAGACCTTTCACCGTAACGATGCGGTCACGGTCTTTGAAATCTACCATACCGCAGTGAATGCCCCATCCTGCAGCGGTCAAACCGCAGGCAATAATGATGGAAGATAAGATGGAAGTTGCTTGAAGTTTCATTTTGATTTGTGTGTTTAAGGTGATAAATAGTTTTTTCTTTGGGGAATTGAAATATGTTATTGGTTGTTCTGTTGCATATATCGTATGCCTTCGGCCATGTGGCGTAGCATGGGGAAGAAGTGGGCATAGCCCTTCCGCATACTGTTGAAGGCAAAAAAGAAGCAGTGCAGGAAAGCCATAGAGCCATGAATATAATATTGAAAAGCACCATATGAGCGCTGGACTCCTGCATCTACATAAATCATAGATTGCTTGAGCATCATATTCGTTTCCACTATCTTGCGTGGGAAATATCGCATTGTAAGTTTGCTTCGTGCGGCATCATATACCCATACGTCTTCTTCTCCGCACGTCAGAAACTGCGTGCCAAGGCCAAAACGCTCGTCGTAACGAAGTTTTCCCTGAATACTCTTCCTGCGGCAAGCCTTTTCTATAGAGGAAAGATGATAGTCTGCAGGAGGTCCTGCCACTTCACACTCTTTTGCAGGATAGTGTTTCAGCAGGCGCCCTGTATAACTTGTAGCTTGGAAGAAGGCAACATCCAAATCTGGATGGACAGCGAATACTTCGCGCAGGGTTTCAAACGTGCCTTCGTCTATTCGTGAATCATCGTCAGCAAAAAGCACGATGTCTGACTTTGCAAGCGATAGAGCCTGATTTCTATTGGCCGATAATCCCTGCCCACGATAGGAGAAAATTGTCACATCATCACGATGCTTCAGCCCTTCAGGGAACATTTCCAAATATCTTTCGTCCGTATATTGATAGGAGATGATATATCTTACCCCCTCAGCAGGAGGCAGAATTACTTGATCCACTTTTACCGCGCCCTTATTGAACGAGCAAATCAGAATATCGATAGTAAGCATTTCATTAGAGTGTTCTATAGAGGGTTATATTGAGAGTTGAATCTGCTGCACAACCTCCTTCACCTCATCATCCGTCAATAGCGGCGACATGGGCAGGCTCAGTTCCGCTTCTGCGATGTATTCTGCCATGGGGAATCGCCGTTCTCCTCCATTGAATGCTTTCAGACAGGGCTGATAATGTAGGGGTAATGGGTAATGTATTAAGGTCTCAATGCCCGCCTTATACAGGCGTTGCTGAAGGACTTCCCGATGAGGAGAAAGTATGGGGAATATATGATATACAGAAGCCCTGTGGGGTAGGGTAGCTATGACATCCTTGCAACCCATAGCACTGATAGATTCTTCATAGTACTGTGCGATTTCAGTCCGTCGGGCATTGTCTGCTATCAGTCGTTTTAGTTTCACACGAAGTATCGCCGCCTGCACTTCATCTAACCGGGAGTTGCAGCCAGAATATTCGTGTATGTATTTCCGTCTGGCACCATAATTGGCAAACGTTCTTACTATTTCTGCCAGTTCTTCATCGCTTGTGACGACAGCGCCTCCATCACCCAGCGCACCTAAGTTTTTCCCGGGGTAGAAACTGAACGCGATGGCCTGACTTCGTCCGGCCCTGGCTATACCATGCGCCTGTGCAGCATCCTCCAGCACAAAGAGATTGTGCGCTTCTGCAAACTGCCATATCGCTTCCATATCAGCCAACTGCCCGTAGAGATGTACAGGAATCACAGCTCGCGTCTTGGGACTCATTGCCTCAGCAAGCAGGGTGGGGTCTATCAGACCATGTTCATCAACATCCACAAACACGGGGCGCAGTCGTGCCCTTACCACCGCTTGGGCCGTTGCCACAAAGGTCATGGCAGGCACAATGACCTCGCAGTCATCCTCCCATCCTGCAAGCGTCTTCTTTGCCTGTAGGACGAGTGTCAGAGCATCCAGCCCATTTGCTACACCGATACAATATTTCTGTTGGCAGAACTCCGCAAACTCTGCTTCAAAATGGTTTGTCTCCGTGCCACGCAGATACCAGCCAGCATCTACCACACGTCTTATTGCATCTGATAATTCAGGTTGAAAACTGGCATTCAGCCGTTGAAGGTCAAGAAATTTTATCATAACTGTTGCTTACCATGAGGATATTAGGAAAATTCCCAAGCAAAGGTGTTATAGACCGTCGATCGGGCTCCAAATCCCTCCTTCTGTGCGTTGAGCCCCTTATTGAGGTAATGGCCATCTTTCTCTGTAGAAATACCAAAGTCAAAATATCTATAAGTATCTGATTGACTGTATTCTTGCAGCAAATTGTAAAACAAAAGATCGAGGGCACCCTGTTCACATCCCAGATCTGAGGCTGCTATATATTGAGCATGAACGACGGGAGGTGCGCAGAAGAGCACAGCCCCCCCTATGATTGCGCTTTTGCTTCGTACAATTTTTAATCTGATATTCTGCGGAAAACGCCCTTTGAGTACCATGATTTCTTCCACGCTGTGCACGGGCTTTCTCCCATGTCGTGAGGTTAAGACATCAGTGAGTAAGCTCCAAAAGCCTTCCCAGTCTTTGCTTTTGGAGGACTCTTCAACACTCAGTCCAAAGCGTTTTGCACGTAGCATTCCCCGTCTTCGTAAGGTGGCGAAAGGTGTTTGATGATGTAGCTCCACCGTTGACGATAAGGCACAACCTACTAACTGCATGTTTAACCTAAACCCCCAATAAAGCTCATCATCTGATGGCATTTTGTGATATATAGACGGGATATGGCGGATGAGCATACGTTCCGCAGCGAAAGTACTTCGATAGTAGTCGCGAGCTTTCAAAAGCATCTCTGCCACCTCCTGAGCGTGAGTGGTAGGCGAAAGCAACAGTCCACCGTAAGTTAAGCCGCCATGACTCCGAATTTCTCTCGAACCTTCGTGCCATGATGCAGGCAGCAATCCCTTTAACCTTCCATGGCTATCCAGGAACATCAAAGAAGCATCCACGAAGCGGTCTGCGTGATAGTCCATGAAGTCGCGGTAGAAGAGAAAGGTGGCGTTGCGAGATAACGAGACAAAGTTATCCCAAGCTGCCTTGTCAGACAAAGTGTATGGTATTGATTGTATTGATGGCATCATAAAAAGAAATTTGTCATCTTTTCATTTTTGCACTTTGCAATATCAAGAATTGATTTCTCTGAGAAAATTCTCAAAATCATAGATATAACCTTCTGTGGTGTATGCGTGCGATGCAAGGCATAGCCCTAAGAAGTCTGGCGAGCAGTTGTAGTAGCGACACCAAACCATCGGCGCAATGACAATGCCTTCATCAGGATTGTCTAAATGTAGCTGAACCATATGCTTGCCATCGTGAAGTTCCATGTCGCAACTTCCTGAGGCTGCCACAAAAAATTCAGAGCAGGTCTTGTGTGCATGTCCACCTCGTTCTGCATGTTGTGGTATATTGTAAACCCAGAATACGCGTTCAAATCTAAATGGAATTGCTTTTTGCAGTTCCGTATTCTCTACAAAAGCCAAACATCCACGATGATCTTTGTGGCAGGGTATCTTGATTTTCTCGACTGTCAAATTCTTTTCTATAGTCATTATCTTTAAGGTATATGCTATGTTGATAGGGTTCACAACTTTACATAATGGTCATTCAGATGTTTTAGTCTAAAATTTCAGAAGCACCTCTGAAAGTCTTTGAACTGGGAGACCTACCACGTTGAAGAATGAGCCATTGATGCCCCTAACTCCCACGCTGCCTATCCATTCTTGTATGCCGTACGCGCCAGCCTTGTCAAAAGGCCTGTAATGCTCCACATAGTATAGAATCATTTCTTCCGTCAGTGGTGCAAACTCCACAGTCGTTATCGCACTTTCGCATTCAAAACGTTTCGTTGTGCTGACAGTAAAACCCGTTATAACCTCGTGGCTTCGTCCGCTAAGTCGCTGTAGCATGCTGACCGCATCGTCCTTATCTTTCGGCTTGCCTAACACCATGTCATCTACACAGACAATGGTGTCTGCTGTGATGAGCAAGTCGCGGGCCGACATCATCGGTCTGTAATGCTCAGCTTTTTTCGAGGCAATAAATTTGGCTATGTCCTCACATCCCAGCCCACGAGGATAGTCTTCCGAGACATTCGGGAGAGCCTGCACCTCGAAACACAGACCAAGTTGCGAAAGCAATTCGCGCCGCCGCGGACTTTGGCTGGCAAGGATAATACGATATTTCTCTAAATTTGAAAACATAATTATAAATATAACATAGTGTTACTATCTTACCAGCCAAAAGCCGTATCATCCGACATCCAGCAATCCTGAGCTAACATCACCTGCCGCACGACGTCGCGCACACAGCCGAGACCGCCGCAGATGGGCGAAATATAAGTAGCAATATTCTTAATTTCTTCTGTGGCGTCCTGCGGGCAGCAGGAACATCCCACGGCTTTCATAGCTTGATAGTCTGGAATGTCATCGCCCATATAGAGTACCTCTGAAGGCTTTAACCCATGCTTCTCCATCCATTCTGTGAGCGTTTTGATTTTTATGCTTTGCCCCATATAGATGTCCTGAACACCTAATCCCTCATAACGTTGTCTCACATATACACATCGTCCGCCAGTAATGATTGCCACCTGAAAACCTCGTTTCACTGCCAGTTGCAACGCATAGCCATCTTTGATATTTGCCGTTCGTGTGGGAGTTTCGCCTGAGAGCGTGACCAAGGGGCTACTCAACACGCCATCTACATCAAACGCCATGCCTTTAATTTTTTTCAAGTCGTAAGGTATCATTTTTTTACTTATTCTTTTTGAAATACTGTCAAATGCACTGGAAGCTGCACAAATACTATTTGGCAGGATAATGTCCAAATCTTCTTAGAATGCTTTCAGTAAGCAACTGGTATATCTGCTGTAGTTGCGGATTTTCCTTTTTCAGTTTACAGAGATGATTATTGACGACATTCATGTCTCCCCGCACAGCAGGCCCCGTTTGCCCCTTTCGAGGCGACATCTCGCGAATCTTCCCCACCGTTTCATCAATGAGAGGAAAAAGGCATTGAGGCTCTATACCATGATTTTCAAGGAGCGAAAAGGCCAAATCGTAGAGATGATTCGTGAAGTTGCACGCTACGACGGCCCCAATATGCAGCCATCCGCGGTCTGCCGACGATAGTTCGACGACGTTTGGCGAGAGCGACTCTCCCAACGCACGCAAAAGCGTGAGCGTCTGAGAATCGTTAGCTTCTATAAAGATATACACTTGTGAGAAATCAATTCTTTTCTCCTTTGTAAACGTCTGCATAGGGTATAACACACCATAATGCTCAGCAGCATTAGCCAAAATGCTCATTGCCACGCCACCAGCTGTGTGTATCACTACCCCACCCTTCGCCTGCTCCGGCAATTGCCGCACAATGCTCTCTATGGCACCATCCGCCACTGCCACAATATATATATCGCAAGCAGGAAGCAACTGCAGGCTATTGGTAGCCACGATATCTCCGTCCCCTCCTAAACGCTGTTTGAGCAGCATGGCAGATTCCGTTGTACGGCTGAAGATGCCACTTATCCTATAGCCAGCCGTTTGAAGGGCAATCGATAGTTGTGTAGCCAAACGTCCTGCGCCAATCAGACAGATTGTTGGTTTTCTCTCGGGAAGCACCGTGGAAGGTGTTCTGTGTATTTCTGTCGTCATTATTTTCGTTGTTGTTTTGCGGCGGGCATACGTCTATCCATCTTGGGTACATCTCAATAATACTAATATGAGGCACCCATACCGAGCCGTTCGCCCTGCAAATATACAAAAAACGGGTTGTCCTACCTGCTGCTTTTCTAACTATTTTTGTTTTCGGGAGGATTTTCTCTTTTTTTGTCCATATTGCCTCATAGAAATAGCTAAATACAAGATGTACAAATGGGTCAAAAGAGCTACATTGTGTCCAAATCATATCGCTTACCGACACAACAATACATCTAATAAAGCGATGTTTTGACTATCAAATCCTGTGTGAACATTTCGCTTTACCCTTACATTTCGCCTTTCAACAACTTTTTCTGCAATAACAAACATTATTCACCAGATAAAAGTTGTATATTTGCAGGGCATAAGTAAGTCGCAAGAATTAGTTTACAACAAGTACCAAATGTGTATGTGGGTAAAAAGTCTGGGATTTACAGCCCTTCTACAGAACTCCTGCTTCCCAAGTAATCATTTTCACCCCTCTAAGTGATTATTTTGACCCCAGCAAATGGCCATTATTCCCTTCAAAATGGTCACTCTGAGACGAAATGTGCCGTAGAAGTAAGGCATCTTACTATGAACTAATTTACCTCAACCTACTCATTGTATTAAAAAAACTGGTGATGACGGGGATTTGATAGCTCGCCGCACCCTCCCATAAAAAAATGATTATAGAATCTCGAACCATGCAATCTATTCGCCCCCTTTTGCTGACTCTTCTCGCCTTGCTTCTCTTTTCTGCATGCCACGGAAAGTATGGTGATGCCTCTGATAAACGCATCGCTGACGAAGAGAAGGCAGAGTTATTCTTGGACAAAGCCCGCACGCTGATTAAGGCGGGAGATTTCGATGCTGCCCGCCAAACGATAGAGACCATGCGCGACTCTTGCCCACTGGCCTTGACGTGCCGCCGTCAGGGCATTCTGCTGATGGACAGCATAGAACTCCTTGCTGCCACGGCTGATACTACGATGGACGACCGCGATGTCAGAGTAAAGTTTTATCTTAAGAAACTCCAACATGATCGTGCTGAGCTCTTCGGAAAATAAGGTGCATAATATGGAATATGCTGACTGGATTTCGAACGATACGACGGTGCGCCCGGATGAATATTGGCAGGCTGTGCTCAATGAGCAACAATGGCAGGCTGTACGCCACTGTGAGGGTCCACTGCTGGTGATAGCAGGGGCGGGGGCGGGTAAAACCCGTGTACTGACGTTCAAGATAGCCTATATGCTCGAACACGGCTGGCAACCGTGGCAGATTCTTGCCCTGACTTTTACCAATAAATCGGCACGCGAGATGTCAGACCGTATCGCCAAGATGGTAGGCAACGAACGTGCGAAAGGGCTATGGAGCGGAACGTTTCACAGCATCTTTGCTCGCATCTTGCGTGCGGAGCATCATCGTATCGGCATTAAGCGCGATTTTACCATCTATGATGCTGCCGACGGGCGTTCGCTCATAAAAAGCATTGTCAAAGAGATGGGACTCGATGATGCAGTCTATAAGCCTGCTACCATTGCAGGCAGAATTTCTGCTGCTAAAAATCGTCTACTGCTACCAGCTGACTATGCCAACGACTCGAATTTATTGAAATATGATGATGTAAACCAGATTGGCGAGACGCACCGAATCTATGCCGCTTATTGGGAACGATGCCGTACAGCGGGTGCCTTAGACTTTGACGACCTGCTACTCTATACCTTCTTACTCTTCAATAATGATGAGGAGGCAAGGGAGCGGTATGCCCGACGCTTTGGCTACATCTTGGTAGATGAATATCAGGATACGAATTTTGCACAATATAAAATTTTGGAACTCCTGACGAAGGAGAACAGGAATATCTGTGTTGTGGGCGATGATGCCCAAAGCATTTATGGCTTCCGCGGAGCTCGTATTGAGAATATTCTCCGCTTTAACCGCCAATTTGCTGAAGCTCTCACGGTGAAATTGGAGCAGAACTATCGTTCTACGCAGAACATTGTGAATGCAGCCAACTGCATCATTCGCCACAACCGTAGCCAGATTCCGAAAACTGTGTTTTCAGAAAATGCAGTTGGCGATGCGCTTCAAGTGGTGGAGACGGCCGACCAGACGGAGGAGGCTCTGAAGGTGTGCGGACTGATAAGAAATCTGCAGCGAAACAAAGGCGTGGGCTATGAGGATATGGCAGTCTTGTATCGCACGAAAGCGCAAAGTCGCTCTTTTGAAGAGGTCTTCCGCCGTTATACCATCCCCTACACGCTGTATGGTGGCAACTCCTTTTATGACCGTAAGGAGATACGCAATATTACTGGATATTTCCGTCTGACAGTGAATCCTGACGACGAAGAAGCCTTCAAACGCATCGTCAACTATCCGTCGCGCGGCATCGGACTGACAACGCTTCAAAAAATCATCCTTGCCAGTAGGGAGCATGGGGCATCGCTATGGGACGTGGCAGAAAATCCTGCTGCCTACGGACTGAAGATGAACCGCGGCACAATAGGGCGTTTGGAAACTTTCTGCGCTATGATTCAGGATTTTCGAGAGAAGGCGGCTGAATGGGAGGCATGCGATTTGGCACGCTATATCATGGAAAAGAGCGGACTACAACAGGCCCTTTCTTCTGACACCAGCGATGAGGGAACTGAACGCCAACAGCACGCCAACGAATTGCTGGCAGGCATTGCTGCCTACGTGAAGGAAGTCCATGAGGAGCGCGGTGAGCGCGCACTTATCGGAGGCTTTCTCGCACAAACGGCACTGATGACTGATGCTGCTGGCGCGATGCAAGAGGGCGAGCGTGGCGTGGCATTGATGACGGTGCATGCCTCAAAGGGATTGGAATTCGACACGGTATTCGTAACAGGCATGGAAGACAATGTTTTCCCTGCCCAGAAATCATTTTTCACACCTAAAGAGCAAGAGGAGGAGCGGCGACTGTTTTATGTAGCCGTGACACGCGCAAAGATGCGCTGCTTCCTGACATATGCGCGCAGCCGCTTTGTATATGGAAAAACTGAGGAGGCTGAACGTAGTCCATTTATTGACGAAATAGACGATCAGTATCTTGGACATGAGTATAGCCGCCGTTCTTTCCGCAGCCAGAGTTTCTCGTCATCATCCCAGCCTGCTTTCTCCATTGGAGCAGGTCGCAGCGCAATGGCGCTTGCACAGCGTTCACTCAGGAAATTATCACCTGCACCCCACAAGGCGATGACGGCGGAGACGGGGAGCACCCTTGGTGTTTCGGACCATGCACATGAGCAGGAATCCGTCTGCACTCGCTTTGGGCGTATCAGGGTTGGCACCGTCATCTCTCAATCTCGTTTTGGGCAAGGACGTGTGGTAAGCATTGAGGGTGAGGGCGATAATACAATGGTCGTTATACAGTTTGAGCAGGTAGGCCGGAAAAAGTTGCTACTGAAATTTGCCAGATTCTCCATAGTTGAGAATTACAATTAAGAATATTGTCAAGAAAAACGTAATGACAAGAGAAAAGCATACAATGAAGACATCGTCGTTCGGACTTATCGCAGAGTTTGACGGCAATCCCTCAGAGATTCCCTATATGGCAGTCAACGATGTGCTGCCCGTTTTGCCACTGCGCAATATGGTGGTGTTCCCTGGTGTATATCTGCCCATCAATATTGGGCGAAAGAGCAGTGGGGAACTTATAGAATATATGGAACATGCAGGCAATGACGCACTGATGTTCATGGCGGCTCAGAAGGATGCGGACGTTGAAAATCCAACCGTGTCTGACCTCTACAAGATGGGCGTCTTGGCCAAGGTGCTGAAAGTGTTACATCTGCCAGACGGATCTACGAGCGCCATCGTACAATCTTTTTCGCGCGGTGTCATTTGTGAGGCTGTGGACGACGGTGCACCGTTTCTTACTGCGCGCGTGGAGAGCGTGGCTGACGAAGAAACATCTCCCGGCATTGCCAACGACAATCTGACGGCAGCATTAGAGGCCGCCTTCCACGATGTCGTGGCCCGTTATATTCACTTAGATGAAAAAGTTAGCCCAGAGATGAAGTATGCCACAGAGAATCTGAATGGTTCGCGCATATTTTTCAACTTTATGGCCACGAACGTCCCTCTCAGCATAGTCCTCAAAATGGAGGCTCTGGAAGCCAATACTTATGTAGAGCGGTTGAGGAAGATGACTAAAAGTCTGGCCAGAGAAGTGGCACGATTGGAATTGCTGCAACAGGTGAAGCAAGAGACAAGTTTCGAGCTCAACGAGCAGCAGCGAGAGTTTTTCTTACAGCAGGAGATACGCAATATCAAGCGCGAACTGGGCACTGACGAAGGGGGCGATGTTGCCCGCTTTCAGCAACGGCTGCAAGAAGCTGTGGGTATGCCGGAAAACATACAAACGCACATTCAAACGGAAATATCGAAGATGGAGCGGCAAAATCCTTCTTCGCCCGACTATAATGTGCTCTACAACTATATAGATACCGTTCTCTCGCTTCCCTGGCAAGCATCACCCTGCGATCAAATCAGCATCAGTCGTGCTCGGAAAATACTCGATGCTGACCATTTTGGAATGGAAAAGGTGAAGGAACGCATTTTGGAGCATCTCGCCGTCATGGCTTTCAGCAAATCGGAGCGTGCCCCCATACTCTGTCTGTATGGCCCTCCGGGAGTCGGTAAGACCAGTCTCGGACGCAGCATAGCCAAAGCTCTCGGACGTGAATATACACGCATCAGCTTGGGCGGTCTGCACGATGAGACGGAGATTCGCGGCCACAGGCGCACGTATATTGGAGCCATGTGCGGACGAATCATTAAAAACATGATAAAATGCAAAACGGTCAATCCTGTGTTCATCCTTGACGAGATTGACAAGGTGGGCGGACAGAGCTTTAACGGCAATCCTCAGAGCGCGCTGTTGGAATTACTTGACCCAGAGCAAAATGCGGCGTTCCATGACAACTACATCGACTTCGACTACGATATGAGTCGCATCTTCTTCATTGCTACGGCGAACAATATTGCCGACATCCCCGTAGCTCTGAGAGACCGTATGGAGTTCATAGAGGTGGAAGGCTATCTGACAGAAGAAAAGATAGAGATAGCGCGCCGTCACCTCGTACCCGAAACATTAAAAGAAATGCAGATTCCCGTTCTGGTGCGCATACAGCCTGCTGCGCTGGAATTTACAGTAGAGCGCTATACGCGCGAAAGCGGCGTACGTAATCTGAAACAGAAGATTGGAAAAATAATACGACGCGCCATTTTGGAGAAGGGCTGCGATGGGCATTTGCCCAAAAGTATCACGGTAAAGCTGCCCGATGTGGAACACTATTTGGGCAGCCCGCGCTTTACGCGCGACAGTTGTCAGGGCAATGCCTTCGCTGGTGTGGTCACCGGACTGGCATGGACGGCTGTCGGCGGCGATATTCTCTTCGTAGAGACCAGTCTCTCGCGCTCACGACATCCACATCTGACGACGACTGGAAATCTTGGCGATGTGATGAAAGAGAGTGCTGTGCTGGCACTGGAATATGTAAAAGCCCACGCCAATGTCCTCGCCATTGACTATCGCATCTTTGAACAGTGGTCTGTGCATGTTCACGTCCCCGAAGGAGCTACCCCGAAAGATGGTCCTTCGGCGGGCATAACGCTTGCCACGAGTATTGCCTCAGCCTTGACACAACGCCGCGTACGCGACCATCTTGCCATGACTGGTGAGATAACACTACGTGGTAAGGTGCTCCCCGTAGGTGGCATCAAAGAGAAAATCCTTGCCGCAAAGCGTGCTGGCATCACAGATATTATTCTTTCTGGCGACAACAAGCGCGATGTTGCCGACATCCCGGCAGAATACACCGAAGGTCTGACTTTCCATTATGTGGACACTATACTGGATGTTTGGAGCATCGCATTGCTGGAAGAAAAAGTAGATAACCCTTTGGAAATAACCCTTGTCAATGACAGCGACACCCTCTCTCACCCTGCGTGAAACATGGAACCCCGCCTCTCCTCTTTTCACGCTTGAACATACAGATGCCTCTTCAGCTGCCCGTGCTGGACAACTGAACACTGCGCACGGCCTCATTCAGACTCCTATCTTCATGCCCGTTGGCACATTGGGGTCAGTAAAGGGCGTGCATCTTTATGAACTACAAGACGACATCCGCGCACAAATAATTTTAGGCAACACGTATCATCTCTATCTACGCCCAGGATTGAAGACGCTGGAAGCTGCCGGCGGTCTGCATAAGTTCAACGGTTTCAATCGCCCTATGCTGACCGACAGTGGTGGTTTTCAGGTATTCAGCCTGACAGGTATTCGTAAAATCAGCGAGGAGGGCTGCGAGTTCAGGAGCCACATTGATGGTTCTAAACACTTCTTTTCGCCAGAAAGGGTGATGGATATTGAGCGTAGCATAGGGGCCGACATCATGATGGCGTTCGACGAATGCCCTCCTGGCACGGCCTCTTACGAATATGCACGCAAAAGTCTGACCCTGACTCACAATTGGCTCCGGCGGTGTGTACAGCGTTTCGTCCAGACAGAGCCTCGATATGGCTATCATCAGAGTCTCTTCCCCATTGTGCAGGGCTGCGTCTTCCCCGAGCTGCGCAGAGAAAGTGCACATTTCGTTACAGACTTAGAGGCTGAGGGCTACGCCATTGGTGGGCTGGCTGTGGGTGAGCCAGCTGAGGTGATGTATGAAATGATAGAAGTGGTGAATGACATTCTCCCCACATCGCGCCCACGCTATTTAATGGGAGTTGGCACGCCCGTCAATATTCTGGAGGCCATAGAGCGCGGAGTGGATATGTTTGACTGCGTCATGCCTACGCGCAATGGGCGCAATGGGCAAATATTTACTTGGCAGGGCATTATCAATTTCCGCAATGCCAAGTGGGCCACCGACTTTTCTCCGCTCGACCCTGAGGGCGAAAGCCGTGTAGATCAGATTTATACGCGCGCTTATGTCCACCATCTCTTCAAAGCTAAAGAACTGCTGGCCATGCAGATTGCATCGATTCATAATCTCGCCTTCTATCTCTCGCTCGTACGCGAAGCTCGCAAACATATCCTTGCTGACGATTTTGCACGTTGGAAAGCAGCCATCGTCCCTCAGCTTTCGCGCAGACTTTGAGCAGCATCAGAGTTTGGATAAAACGAATCTCTCATATTTATGGCGCATTTATCTCTTCGCAAATTCCTGAAATATCTCCTTCTCCTCCCGATTTCTCCGCTGCTATTGTTGTGGTGGGGGCTGCGTATGCTATGGCGAGCATGGTGCATGCTGGTCAGAGCATTGGGCTTCAAGCGCCTTGATGCCTATATTCTCAAGAAATTTCTCACCACCTACCTCTTTCTCATAGCCGTCATTATTATCATTGCCATTATTTTCGATTTTAACGAAAAGATTGACAAACTGACAGGCACGGGAGCAACATGGTATGAAATAGTGTTTGACTACTATGCCAATTTTATCCCCTATTTCGCCAATATGTTCTCGCCTCTCTTCACCTTTATCGCCGTCATCTTTTTCACTACCAATCTGGCATCTCACTCTGAAATTATCGCCATGAAGAGCACGGGCATGAGTTTTCGCCGCTTGCTTGTGCCGTATTTCATCGGTGCTACCATCATTGCCAGTGCGAGTTTTTATTTGGGCGGATGGGTGATTCCTCATGGTAATATAGAGAAACTTAGTTTTGAGAACAAGCATGTGAAGAAACGCCAGATGGTGGATGTGGCGGAAAATGTACAAATGCAGGTAGATACAGGCGTAGTGGCATACATCTCCTTCTTCGACAATCGCACGAAATCAGGTTCGGGATTCTCCCTCGACCGTCTTGCCGAGAAGCAGGTGGTAGAGCATCTGACGGCAGAAACCATCCAGTATGATACGCTGGCAGACCATAAATATTCTTGGACGCTGTATAACTACACTATCCGCAAGACCGTTGGTGCGAGAGATTTCATCACCTCCGGGCAGCAGACGGACACTACCATCCTGATGGAACCGAAAGATTTCTTCTATGCCTACGGTCAGCAGGAGACGATGACTGTCAGCGAGCTTTCCAGTTTCATCGATCGCCAGCGGTTGCGTGGCAGTGCAGGATTAGCCACGTTCGAGGTGGAATTTCATAAACGTTTTGCAGCCCCCTTTGCAGCCTTTATCCTGACTCTCATTGGAGTATCGCTGTCTTCCGAAAAGCGCAAGGGCGGCATGGGAACCTCCATCGGCATCGGCCTTGCCCTGACTTTTGCCTACATCCTCTTCCAAACGGTGTCCAGCTCGTTTGCCATCAATGCAGGATGGCCTGCTGCCTTGGCTGTTTGGACACCCAATATCGTATATTTTTTCATTGCTGCATGGTATTATCATCGCACACCGCAGTAGTGATTGTAATTTAGAATAACACTTCCCCACCCTCCTTTTTATTATTTTATGTCTGACGAACTACATCCCGAGGTCTATTTTGAAGACCTTGAACTGAGCGACGATGTGCTTGATGCTCTTTGGGATATGCGTTTTGAGAAATGCACGCCCATTCAGGCACAGTGTATTCCGCATATCCTTCAGGGGCGCGACCTTATTGGCATTGCACAGACTGGAACGGGCAAGACGGCTGCCTATCTGCTCCCCATGCTCACGCTCCTCGCGCGCGAGCATATTGATGCTGATGCCGTCAATTGCCTCATTATGTCGCCCACACGCGAATTAGCTCAACAAATTGACCAGGCTCTGCAGGGTTTTTCCTACTATACAGGCATCAATGGCGTGGCGGTGTATGGTGGCAACGACGGCGTGCGCTTCGAACAGGAACGCAAATCCTTCCAGCAAGGTGCTGACATCGTCATCGCCACTCCCGGACGTCTGATTACGCATCTCCAATTGGGTAATCTCGATCTTAGCCGAACCACTCACCTTATTCTCGACGAGGCCGACCGCATGCTCGACATGGGCTTCATCGATGATATTAAGCTCATCATGAAGCAGTTGCCTGCGCAGCGGCAAGTCATTCTCTTCTCTGCCACCATGCCGCCTGAAATAGATGCTATGGCTAAGGAATTTATGACAAGTCCTGCAGAAGTACGCATCGCGGTTTCAAAACCTGCTGAGAAGATTGATCAGAGCATTTATGTCTGCCGCGATGCCGACAAACCGGCCATCGTACAGCATATCTTTGCAGAAATCCATCCGCAACGCGTCATTCTTTTTTCGTCCAGCAAACAGCGTGTGAAAGAGCTCACTGTTGCACTAAAGCGTAAAGGATTTAATTGCGCACAGATGCACTCTGACCTTGACCAAAAAGAGCGCAACGAGGTGATGCTGGCCTTCAAACAACGGAAGACCGACTTGCTTATTGCTACCGACATCGTCAGTCGTGGCATTGACATTGATGATATTCAGATGGTGGTCAATTATGATTGCCCCCACGATCCTGAAGATTATGTGCATCGCATTGGCCGCACAGCCCGCGCAGGACGCGAAGGAAAAGCCATCACGCTCGTGAACGAGAAAGACCGTCATTTGCTGGCAAGGATAGAACGCCTGTTGGAAGAAAAACTTCCTCGCCGTCCCCTCCCTCCTGGTCTTAAACAACCTGAAGAGCCATCGCACTCCGAACCGCGCAAGCAGGGTGGAAAGCGCAGGGGAAATCCTCGCTCCAATCATCTGGCAAAACCCCACCATGACGCTCCTAAGAATGTAGCCTCTCCCCAGAGAAAAAAGAAGCGTACGCAGCAAAAGAAAGGTGGAGAGTCATAGTGCGTCGTGCGCTGTCTATATTCTTCTCCTTCCCCCACACAATTATAAATCACTATGACGGTGTGGGATTTTTTGAACCCCTCCTATAATATTTTATGAGTGTAGCCCTCATTCAGCAATACTTCCCCCATCTGTCGCCTCTCCAGATTGAACAGTTTGAGGCATTAGGCCCTCTCTATCGCGAATGGAACGAGAAAATCAATGTCATCAGTCGAAAAGACATTGACAATCTCTATCCCCACCATATACTTCACAGTCTGGGCATTGCTCGCATCATCCGTTTTCGTGCTGAAACGCAAGTGCTCGATGTCGGCACTGGCGGCGGATTCCCTGGCATCCCCCTTTCTATCCTTTTTCCTGAAGTGCAGTTCACCCTCGTTGATTCCATTGGCAAAAAGATTAAGGTGGCTACTGCCGTTGCAGAGGCCGTTGGCCTGAAAAACTGCATTTGCAAACATCTCAACGTCGTTGAAGAAAAGAAACGCTACGATTTCGTAGTCAGTCGGGCCGTGATGCAGATGCCAGAGCTCGTACGTCTTGTTCGTAAGAATGTACATCACGAGCAACGCAATTCCCTTCCTAATGGTGTCATTGCCCTCAAGGGTGGCGATGTCTCTGCCGAACTGCTTCCTTTCAAACATTGCAGTGTGGAATGGAATCTCTCAGAGCAGTTTGCTCATCCCTTTTTTGAAACCAAAAAGGTGGTCTATGTCAGCCTTTGAATCATTGCAACACCTCCGCAACACCTCCCATTCCTCCTTCATTCTGCGTAGAATATGCTTCACATCCAGACTTTTACGAACAATCCTCTTGCCGAGAACACCTACGTGGTCAGCGATTCCACAAAGTCTGCCGTCATCATAGATTGTGGCGCACTGACCCTACACGAACGTTCTACGATACAACGTTACGTGTCTGACAACAGTCTTATACTACGTCACGCTCTGCTTACCCACGGTCATTTCGACCATATCTTCGGTGCGCAGTGGGTGTTTGAAGTCTTCGGCCTTCGCCCGCAACTGATGGAGGCCGACTTCCCTCTTTATCTGAAAGGCTGTCAGCAGTTACGCGAGATGTTTGGCACTCATCTCACCTTCGATGTTCCACAGCCTGACCAGCCGCTGACGGATGGAGCATTGATACCTCTGGGCGAACATAGCCTCCGCGTTATTGCGACTCCCGGCCATACCCCTGGTGGATGCTGCTTCTTCTCGTCCAGCTCCCCGTCGGTTCTCTTCTCCGGCGATAGCCTGTTTGCAGAAAGCATCGGGCGGACCGACTTCCCTGGCGGAAGTCTTAAAACCCTCATTGAAAGCTTACGCGAGAAAGTGCTGACACTTCCCCCAGAAACCATCGTCTATCCAGGACATGGTTCTGCTACCACCATCCGCCATGAACTGGATGCAAATGCTTATCTTATTTGACTTTCCCTTCATACACCCTCATGTTTATGCGTCATTTAACACGACTTTTAGTCTGCACCTTGCTCATTCTCCCATTGACGAGTTTCGCTCAGCGGCATCGTTCAAAGGCTGCCCCACAGCCTCCCACGGAAGAAGAGCTACGCAACATGGCCCTTCAACAGCGTTACGACGAAATGCTGACAGGCACACGCAGCATCACCGTCATTGACAGCCTCGTCACGGACAAAGATGCCTTTCTTTCTGCCATGCGCCTTACGCGCGATGCTGGAAGTTTCTCCGAACCTCGTAAACTCTTCAATGCTGATGCCGCACTTCCTCCTATGGGAAAGGCGGCCTTCGTCAATGCTCTCTCTTCGGCAGTCTATTACACTCAGGCTGACACTGCAGGCGCATATCGCCTGTGGGCAGCATTCCGAAACGGACCTGTATGGTCTTCCCCATCGCCTCTCGAAGGGCTTGGAACTTACGCCTATGCTGACTTCCCCTTTGTGCAGGCTGACGGCGTGACGCTCTATTTTGCCGCAGAGAGCGAAGAAGGTCTGGGAGGTCTCGATCTCTATGTCACGCGTTTTAATCAGGAGACGGGCAAATACGTGCGCCCTGAAAACTTGGGTCTCCCCTATAATTCCCCTGCCAACGACTATCTCTTTGCCACCGACGAGACCGCAGGTGTGGCACTGCTCGTTACTGACCGCCGTCAGCCTGCCGACAAAGTCTGCCTCTACTGGCTTTCCATTGACAGTGTTTTCGAGGGAGCACCCTACCATCCTGACTCCTCTGCCTCGTCAGATGCTGCCGAAATAGAGGCCGACACTGTCCTGCTGAGAGCCTATGCAGCCCTTAGCAGCATTGCTGCCACGCAGAGTGATGCAAAGACTGTGGAACGCCTGAGAAGGCAATGGCAAGATGCTCTGGCGGAAGATGCACAGGCTCCAGGGCAGGGCGTACGCTTCGTTATCAATGACCGTACGATATACCATTCACTTTCGCAATTCAAGAATACCGATGCACGCCGTACGGCTGAAGAATGGCAGGAAGCCCTTATGCAGAAGCGAGCCGTAGAGAGCGAACTCTCCATGCTGCGCAAGAGCTATGCCAATCTTCAGAGCGAAAAAACGCGGCGCCGCATACATAGCCTTGAAAGTGCTGCCGCTGAAAATCTACGTGTGTTGCGTCGTCTTGAAAAGTTGTTCCGGCAGCAAGAACTTGCTCCCGACACCAAGGAATAACGATACCTCTCCCCCATAATCCTCTGCGGATGCCCGCTGACGAGGGGAAATATGATACTGCGTGCAAAAATTATCTGGGAATTATTTGCAGCATTACGAAAAACGTGCTAATTTTGCATTGTTATCCTATTATTCAATCTTTTTACCTTAAAGAACTAATACCTAAATGAAAGAGTTGAAGTGGCCCTGTCGGGAGACAGTGCCACTTCTTTTTTTGTTAGCCTGATGGGGCCATGCGCCCTTATTGTAAATCTTCTGTTCCGTTGTCCTTGGCCATCGCCTCGTAGCTGATATGTGCTGCCGCAGCATTGGGCAGACAGTCCATCTCATAGCATTTCACCTTTTTTATGATTTCACTGATGGTGAGCATCTGATTGTTGGAGGCTTCGCTGTCTGAAAGCAGACCTCCGGCGGTGCCTAAAAGCGAGGCAAATGCTTGCACGGTGGACTGTCGGCGTATAACATTTTGAGGGGCTTGATGCAGACGCAAGAAACCACCTGCGGGATACCCCTCCTTTTTATATATGGGAGTCTTGCCGCTCCAGGGGCTTCCATAAATCATGATGGTGCCATCTGGCAGGATGCTGACTACGGGGTTGTCGTCATTCAAGTGTTTAGTTTCCGGAAGTTCCCTGAGCCATAATTGGCAGTGGGTGCTCTTCCCCGTTCCGCTGCGTCCCAGAAATGCGTATGCCTTGCCTGCCCTGACAGCTACACTGGCGTGTATCAGCAATGTCTTCCGATGGCATCCCGCAAAGGCATACGCCATCATCACGCTGTTTTCCAGACCAAAACTTTGTTCTGAATGGCTTCCGTTGAGTGCAACTCGGCAATCGGTGAAGTGCTTGTTGGCCGAAAGCGAAGCCACCAACTTTTGTCTGATATTGAAAACAAGTATGCAGTAACCATCTTCTGGCAATTTGTAAATTCTAAGCGTGCAGTCGATATTGTCAAAATTGCCCACATGCTGTGCGTCTTCAGGAATTTCCGTGGTGGCCTGACTATCAACAACGGTGAGGATGAAGAGCGGACTGTCGCCCGGACTGTCTGTCTGAAAGACCTCATGCGTAGGTAACCATTCCTGATAGCACACATTGTCCTGGCAAAAGTAAATGCCATAGCGTAAGTTTCCAACCTCAAAATAGAATTTCGTCATGCCTTGTTTATAGTGGGAGTAAATGGATGATGAATATTGGTTTAGGCGAATTGTCACCTCAAGAGTCCCCCCCTGTAGGGGGCAACACCTTATGCGCAAATTTACGAAAAACTATCAGAATCACAAATTTACTCCCTGCACAATACCTTTCGTTCAGCTTTTTTGTACCTATATATGTGCAAATTTGTTGGCAAGTTTTCAATATCTACATATTGCACGCCTACTTAAACTAATTTCTATTGCTTGCTTATTGAAAACTGATTATAAAAAATAAGAGAGAGAGCATTATACTGTGATGCTCGCTCTTATTATGGTAGCATTATCTTTAGCCATCTGTATTAAAAAAGTTTGTTTTTAATCAAACAGGCAATTATACATGCAAACACTAACAAATCTCACAAAAAAACAATATATATCCACAAAATATTTTCATCAGTCAATTATATAACTGAGCTTCATGCCACTTCCTACAGTGCTTCCTCCTCCCATGTCACCACTTTCAACCCCAATAGTGATTGCTTTTCCCCTTTATGTGACCATAATGCCCCCTCGAAATGATTGCTTGTGAAGAACAAGTGATGTCGAATGTTTCATTTTCTCCCTGAAACAGGAAAAGAATGCAGTAATAATGGTGATTTTTGAGCCAAAAATGGGGAAGAATTGTGTGATATGAGACTAAAACATATATTATCTCATTAAAAATTCCTCCTACAAACTACAATTCACTATCTACTTACAAATAAAATTTAATAACTTTGCAAACAGATAGACAAAACTTGTGAAGGATGGGAGAAGCGTTACAACTATAGTTAAACACAATGGACACTGGAAAAGAAAGAAAAATAGCTATCGTGACTGGTGGTGCGCACGGCATCGGCAAATGTATTGCTGATGAATTTCGCAAATGCGGCACGACCGTAGTAGTCATTGATATACGCGAAGGCGACCATTACGTCGGAGACATCTCTAAAAAATGCGTATTGGAAGCCTTTGCCAAAGAGATTATCAACAGATACGGGAAGGTGGACTACATCGTCAATAACGCCCTGCCATTGATGAAGGGGTTAGACGAATGTTCGTGGGAGGACTTTCAGTATGCCCTGACAGTCGGGGTCACTGCGCCTTTCTATTTGGTCAAATTGCTCGCGCCTTATCTCAGCGAAGGAGCATCGATCGTAAACATCTCTTCCTCACGCGACCGCATGAGTCAGCCTCAAACTGAGAGCTACACAGCAGCGAAAGGGGGAATTGCCGCCCTCACCCATGCGCTTGCCATCACACTTCGGGGGAAAGCAAGGGTCAATGCCATTTCGCCAGGATGGATTGACACGGACTTCAAGCAATATGACGGTCCGGATGCCGTGCAGCAGCCTGCCGGACGTGTAGGCAATCCGATGGACATCGCCAACATGGTGCTCTTTCTCTGTTCAGACAAGGCGGGATTCATCACAGGCGAAAACATCTGCATCGATGGGGGCATGACGCGCCAGATGATTTACCACGGCGAACAGGGCTGGACTCTGAGGGGATAAAATGGAAAAACATTCAAGGAATCTATAGATACGACAAAGATGAAGAAAATATTATTTATCATTGGTTCCCTTCGCAGGGAATCATTCAATAGGCAACTTGCTCACGAGGTGGAGCTGTTGCTTTCAGGGCGTGCTGCGACTGCATATCTCGATTATTCAGATGTGCCTCTGATGAACCAAGACATGGAATTTCCTGCACCAGAGGCTGTGCAAAGAGTACGGGAAAAGGTGGCTGAGGCTGATGGGCTTTGGATTTTCTCGCCTGAATACAACTATAGTTATCCCGGTCATCTGAAGAATCTCATTGATTGGCTATCACGTCCGCTCATCGCTGGCGACCGCCAGACGCCGCTCGCCATCAACGGGAAGAAGACGACTATGAGCGGGGCGGGAGGCGCATCGGCAACAGCGAAATGCAGGGAGAAACTCACGGAGCTACTATCCCTGCCGTTTATACGTGCCGACGTGATGACTGAGCCTAAGACGGGCATCCAGCTAAACATGGAGGCATGGACGGAAGGGCGCATGATATTGTCGGAAGAGCAAAAAGCTATGCTAAGGCAACAGGTAGAGGCTTTCCTCGCATACTTGGAAGAGTAAGCTGAAATCAAAGAAGACTGTGCAAAAATACTATTAGCAAGAATTGGCTCTGCGCCCCTTGCTGATTTCGGGAAATAATCATAACTTTGCAAGTATATCACACTTCTATATTGCTTCGCACTATGAAATCATATCAACAAACCTTATCTACCCTCTTCCTCTCTTTTGTATGCTTCTCCGTACAAGCCCAAAATTGTGATTTGGAGACTACTGCTACGTCTGATACGCAGGCGTCATCCGTGCTGGATGGCGAATTTGCCATCGCTGCAAAACGCGATGACTATTATTGTGCCATGAGCAATGTGCCTACAAGTTCTAATAATCTACAGGCCATCAAGGTGTATGGAATAGAGTCGCCTGACACGCTGTTAGTTGCACCTCAGGACGTTAATGCAAATAGCATAACTTGGACATACTATTCAAAACAATACTTGAAGAACAAAGATGATAGCAAATATCTTAGAACTTACAGTTTTAATTTTTTTACTGTAAATTCTATAAGCGATGCAACACTTATGTATTTCACAAAATACAATGAAGTTTATGGAGACAAAAGCAATGTACAGTATTTATTATTGAAGTCAGACAACACGTTTACTTACAATAAAAAACCTGGGACTTATTTAAAACTCCACGCATACCCAATTAAAGCGGGCTATGTCAGGGAGAGTTTAACAGATGGAAACTTTGGGACAATCTGCTTAGCATACAGTGTATCGGCTAATGAATTTACAGGAGCAACGTTCTATCAAATAGAAGGACTAAAGGAAGCAAACGGATCCAAAGAGATTATTCTCTCCAAAGTTGAATCTTTGGAAGCTGGAAAACCTTACCTTTTCCAAGCTGACAATGCTACACTAATTGCTGCATATACAGGGGAGACCACTTCCACAGCTACGGAACACAACGGACTTATCGGCTCCCTTAAAGAATGCGACGTTCCTGAAAGTATGTATCTCCTCAGTGACAATAAAATCGTCAAATGCGGTATGGGATGTAAGATTGCAGCTAACCGAGCGTATATTGACCTTGATAAAGTTCCAACATACAATCCGACAGAAGCTCCTGCAAAGGTTTATTCCCTTAAAGTCTATGAACAATCTGGCACAACCAGCATTACGTCGGCTGTTCCATCAGATACGCCTACTTCCTCTGTCGCATATGACATCTTTGGAAAGAAAATAAATAGCAACACCTATAGAAATATTCAAATCATCAATAATAAAAAAATATTCAAATGAAAAAGAAGACCTTTATCAATCCTAAAGTAGATGTTATCCCAGTTCCCAGAGAAGGAGTCATTACAGGCTCATGTGACTCGGAAGAAAACAACTACCGAAATCTTCAAATAGAGGAAGGAACCACCAAAAGTAATATTTGGGGCGACTAATTTCGTGATAAGGCTATCAGCATAAAGCTGATGAATATAGTATGAAACCGTTAGTATCATAAAATCGCAACGGCAGCAATTGATTCTTACAGGAATCAGTTAGCTGCCGTTGCGGTTTTTGTGTGCAGAAGCCATGTATGTTTTATTCGATGTAAGCATACATACTTGCATACTTTTCGTAATTTGTTCAGATACTTACAGCAATGCTCCCAGCCTTTAGCCCTCCCACTCTATTAGGAGGCTTATTGACTTGCGTAAGTTAGGCATTGCTCAAAGCTATCACACAAGAAAAGAGCCCCAAGTTCAATGCGAACTCAGGGCTCTTCGTGAAAATGGCAGCGACCTACTCTCCCGCGCCAATAGTGCTAATAAGCAGTACCATCGGCGCGACTAGGCTTAACGACACCGTTGCCTTGAATCCTCAATATGAAAAGAGCCCCAAGTTCAATGCGAACTCAGGGCTCTTCGTGAAAATGGCGGCGAC
>CALZJF010000033.1 GCA_945787885.1 uncultured Bacteroidales bacterium
AGGCGTGAAGACATCCAAGTAAAGCAGAAACACAGCCTTACATTGAAAACTAATTGATAGAACCTACCTTTATGTTTTGACCTTGGAGGTTTTTCAAATTAGCGTTGATAAAAATGCGAAGCGTATAGTGGAACGGGTAAACGTGCCGCACGGTTGCACCACGAACAACGACGCATGGTTGCGCCATGAACAACGAGGTTGCGCCATGAATGAAACGGAGGCATTCTGAAACGGAGGCATTCTCCCTGCCTTTGCCTCCTCTCTGCCTTTCTCCCCCCAAAAAAACTTCGCTTTCCTCATCTCCCAACCCCTCTCTTTTTTTCTCGCGCGCCCTTATCATGATATTATTATTATTATTATTATTATTATTATTATTATTATTATTATTTTAGGGGGATATATAAGGGGGGACAAGGAAAAAATTTGGAGGATTATAAGGGGAAGAGCGTTGATGATGCTTTGCGGGCGTGATTGTAGTGTGATTGCTTGAATTAAATTATTCGCATTTGTTTTACAACACAAATATAGCTAAATATTTTTCTGAAATCAAAATGTTTCATTTATCTTTCTTCTGAAAAACTTTTTATTTTGATTGTTTTGCGCGCCCCAGTATTGCATTCAGCGCATACCGCTTTGATATTCTCGCTCCTGCTTCTTCGTCGCAAAACGATGGGAAAAGCCCCCAAAAGTCATCTATTATGAGGCCAGAATGATGACTTTTGGGGGCAAAGTGATTGTTATAAATTGCCGGCAAATGAGGGGTTGCCGGCAAGGGAAAGGGAGTTGCCTGCAAAAGGGAGAGGATTGCTGCAAGCGAGGGGGGATTGCCGGCAAATGAAGGATTGTCAGCAAGCGAGGGGGAAATTGTCAGCAAGCGAGGGAAATACGGAAAAGAACATAGGCTTACCGCGACTCGGCACGGTTTTTGCGGTCTTTCTCTGCGCGGCCCGTGCGCTCCTCCATACGCTTGATGTTGCGCTCGTGGGCAGAAGACTGCGTTTTCTTCGAGGCCTTCTGGCGGATGAGCTTTTCGGGCTTTTGGCGGAAACGGGGCAGGGCGGTGACATTCCAATCCGTATTGACATCCCATCCCGCCCGCACTACGATGCTCTCTGGGAGATAGAAGACATCTTCGGGCGGCAGGCGGTCAGCCCACGAACCCGTGTCCCACTTGCCGTTGCCATTGCGGTCGATGATGCAGCGCAGGAAATATTCGCCCTCGCGGAGATAGTAGAACTCAGCGCGATGGTCTGCCGCCCGCACAGCGTATGCCAAACGCCCCGAGCCGTCGAGGAGCTCCACGCGGCAACAGTCGTACGCCGAGGGGGGCGTTGCGGCGATGCTGTCGGGCAGCCCCGCCTCAGCAGGGGGGAGGACGACGCCTACGGAGTCTAAGCCTGAGAGCGTGACGAAGAGCGTGCCGAAATTGTCGAGAGGCTCCACGCTGAAGTTGCTCTCGGAGCGGAGGTTCACCGTGCCGTAGATGCTCTGCGCCGCGGCGGAGTCGATGGTGAGGTGGTACGTCTGTTCGGGCCGCCATTCCGCCCGCAGGCGCATGGAAAGGATGTCGGCATCGAGCGAATCGAGCTCGAAGCGCGCAGGCGTTTCGACGGAGTCTTCCGTGACGAGGTTGAGGTGGAGCTTGGCAAGGTCGATCGAAGCCAGGGGCGTATTGAACTGGAGGAGGATGTTGTCAGCCGGCGAGAGCGTGCTGCCGACGCTGACCTTCAGTCCGAGTCGCTCCACGGGGGGCGCATCATCAACGGTTTCGCCGCGTTTCCGCTTGCGTTCGATGGTCTTCAGGCGTTTCTCCTCGTCCTTCTTCCACTGCGCCACGCGCTTCTCCCACGGTATGCGCGAGGCGAGGTCGAGCGTGTCGGTGCGCAGCAGGTGGGTCTGCAATGAATCGTCCCATGCCATATACGCGTATCGGAAGGAGAGCGTGTCCTGCTGCATGAGGAGCGAATCGCGCAGCCAATAGACGATGGTGTCGTTGCCCAGACTCCGCTGCTCGACGAAGGCATGGCGGGCATCGAAGTTCAGCCCCTCGATGAGGGGCACATGCTTTGAGGGCGCGGTGAAGAAGACGCGGAAGCGGTCGATGTCAGAGCGGTCAGTCTTGAGCAGGGAGCGCGGCTGGTTGGCCTCCTGAAAGGCCAGCAGCACGACATCGTCGGGCAGGAAGTGGGTGAAGGGCGTGACGCGGACGGAATCAATCGTGACGGAATCTGCCCACACCGTGTCGCGGCGGACATCGGGGAAGCTCGACGGCACGAGGAGGCGGCGCGAGAAGGCTATCTGCTCCGAGCGTTGCGAGAAGGCAAAGTCGCCATCGGCATCGCGGAGGGCATAGGCATTGTATGACCGCCCCTCGCCCACGCCCTTGATGCTGAACCATCCGTTGCCGTCGGTGCGTGCCACGCGGTCGAAGGGGCGTTTCGTGAAGAGCGTGTCGCCCTGCGGTGCCACCGCCTCCGCGCCGGGGTGCAGTCCGACGAGAATGCCCGATATGGGCTCCAGGTCTTCCGCGTTCAGCACATAGCCCCCCATCTGCATCGTGTCCGTCTGTTCGGCAGTGGAGAAGATATAGGTGAAATGTCCGAGCGGATTGCCCTCATTGTTGTCGCGGATGGCATCGGCGAAATCCACGGTATAGGTGGTGTGGGGGATGAGGGAATCGTGGAGCGTGACGGTGATTTTCCTGCCCGCCACATCGATTTCAGGCATCTCCTGCTGGGGCGGTGAGACGATGACGTTTTCAGAAGGATTGTCGATGGTGACGAGTTCGCTGAAGATGAGTTGGAAGCGCGTCTTTGCCGACTTCCGCTTTTTGCCTTTCTCCATGCCCGAGGCCACGGACTGCGGCGGCGTCATGCCGACAATGCGCGGCGGCGTTTCGTCATAGGGCCCACCGTCGGGGCCACTACCCATGTTGGCACAGGCTGCCACACAGCACAGGATGAAGGCGGCGGCTAAGAGGAGGAGCAGGGTGTGGAGCGATTTCAAGAGGGAAAAGGATGTTGAAGGGTTCGGAATAGAAAATTTCAGGATAGCGGGAGATGGGGAGGACAAAGTCAGCCCCCCGCATCAGCACCACCCTATTTGTTCAGCAGAAGCACCTGCTCAATGATGTTGCGGTCGTTGGCAAGGCGCGGCACCTTGTGCTGTCCGCCCAGCTTTCCGCGGCTTTTCAGCCAATCGTTGAAGAGGCCCTGGCGTGCCACCACGATTTCGGGCCGCTGGAGCGTGAGGTCTTTGTAGCGCTTCGCCTCATAGTCAGAGTTGAGCTCCTTGAGGGCAGCATCGAGGGCATCGGCAAACGCCTCTACCGAAGCGGGCTGCTTTCTGAACTCTACAACCCACTGATGGCGGCAATGCCCCTCGCTGTCCATAAACACGGGAGCGGCAGTGTATTCCTCCACCTCAGCCCCCGTGAGGCGACAAGCCCTGTCGAGCCCCTGCTCGGCATTGTCCACCATCAGCTCCTCGCCGAAGGCATTGATGAAGCACTTTGTGCGGCCGCTGATGCGGAAACGGTAGGGGCGGACGGAGTCGAAGCGGACGGTGTCGCCAATCTGGTAGCGCCAAAGGCCACAACTCGTGGTGATGACCATGGCATAATTGCGGTGAGGCTCCACCTCCCAAAGCGGAATGATGCGGGGCTGCGCCTTTCCCACCTCCTCGACGGGGATGAACTCATAGAAGACATCATAGTCGAGCATGAGGAGGAGGCCGGGATTATCGGGCAAATCCTGAATGCCGAAGAATCCCTCAGAGGCATTGTATGTCTCGACATAGTGCATGCGCTCAGAGGGGATGATGCGGCGATACTGCTCGCGGTAGGGCGTGAAGGCCACGCCTCCGTGGAAGAAGACTTCGAGGTTGGGCCACACCTCGTCGAGCGTCGATGCCCCCGTCTTTTCCAGCACGGTGCGGATGACGCCCATCATCCATGAGGGCACGCCGGAGAGGTTCGTCACGTTTTGCCCCACGGTCTCTTCTGCTATCTTCAGGCGTTTCTGCTCGAAATCAGAGAGAAGGGCAGTGGGCTTCGACGGCACGCGGAAATGATTGACGAAGGAACTGGTGTTCTCAAGGAGGATGGCACTCAAATCGCCGGCGAGGCTCTGCGGCAGATTGGCATCGGGCTGATGGCTTCCGCCCAGGATGAGGGCCTTGCCTTCAAACAGCCGGCTCTCCGGGTTATGGCGGTGGAGATAGATGGCCACGCTGTCCGTGCCGCCCTTGTAGTGGATATGCTTCAGGCCACGCGGAGAGACGGGGATGAACTTCGACTTATCGTGGGTGGTGCCGGACGACTTTGCGAACCAATGCACATGGCCCTTCCACAGCACGTCGGGCTCACCGTGGCGCATACGCTCGATATAGGGTTTCAGACTGTCGTAGTCATTGAGCGGCACGCGCTGGGCGAAATTTTCGTAGAGCCGGATTTTGTCGAACTGAAAGGCTTTGCCATACGCCGTATGTTCGGCAGCATTGACGAGACGCCGCAACACGCCGCGCTGAATGTCTTCGGCATGGTCAGTGTAGCGCTCGATGCTCCGCATGCGGTGGGTCAGGAATTTTCTGACGACGGGTGTAATGTTCATAATTCTGTGATGGAGGGTAGGTTAGGGTTGGGGCGAAGCCGCGCGTGCCAGCAGCATCTCGAAGAGGGGGATGTCAGAGGCATACGTCAGTTTCAGGTTTTTTTCATCGCCTTCCACGAGGCGTATGGGCGTGTGTGGAAGGTAGCGCAATACGATGCCACAATCGTCAGTGGCTTGAAACGCCGGGTCAGCCATAGCCTTGGCATAGGCCTGGCAGATGGTGTCGAGGCAGAATCCCTGCGGTGTCTGCACGCGGAAGAGTCCGTCGCGCGGTGGGGTCTCCGTCTGTATGCCGTCGATGCAGCGCACGACGGTGTCCGTCATCGCCACCCCCACATTGACGGCCTTCTCCTGCCGGAGAGCCTGGCAGACATCGGTGATGATGCGCTGGCTGACCAGAGGGCGTGCGGCATCGTGGAAGAGCACATGGGCGGGGGCTGCCTCTTCGCCCTGCTCGCTCCGCAAGGCCTCGATGGCCTCCAGCGCCTTCAATGACGATTCAGCGCGCGTGGCGCCACCGGTGACGATGCGGCAGACCTTCGCCCACGCTGCTTCTGCCGCCTGCCTGCGCCGCACGATGCCCTCCACTTCTGCAAGCGTGGAGGGATGGACGACGATGATGATGGCGGCAATGGCGGCATGGCGGACGAAGGCGGCAACGCTGTGTTCCAGGACGGTGCTTCCGCAGAGGGGCAGGAGCTGCTTCGGGCGGTCAATGCCCATGCGGCTTCCGGTGCCTCCGGCGAGTATGACGGCATAGTACATGGTCAGAACGGGATGGAGGAGAGGGGTGAAAGATGAAAAAAATGCAATTTTATGCTTCCCTGCGGGATGCTGCGCAGGCATGTTTGCAGCCACTATCGCGCAGAAAACAGCCGAAAAGCACACATTGTGGCCGACAAAATTAAGTCAATTTTATGGAAAACCGTCGGTTAAGTTTCTGTTTTCGAGGCATTCAGTCCGAAATTCGTAGAAAATGAGAGTCAGAATGCCACGTTTCGGAAAAGTCTTTATAATTTTGCAAACTGAACAATCATGTATCTATGGTTAAAAAATCTTTCTCCTTTCTGCCGCTTTTTCCCTCTCCGCAACGGCGATGGCAGCCCGCTCTGCTGAAACCGTAGGGGGGGGGGACAGCCCTGAAAGAAGATACGAACAGAACGATTTCCCCCTTCCTTCAAAACGAAACACACAAAGAACCAGACTCTCACTTCCCATCTCATGAAAAACAGATTTGACATGCGCCCGCTGCTCTCTCTCATCGCCGTGCTGCTGACATGCCTTCTGCCAGCATCGTGCCTGAAGAATGACGACGAGATAGACCTGACGCAATATAACGACCTCTTCGTGAGCAGTGTGGCATTTGGCTCCATGCCGCGCTATCTGCATACGACGGCTTCCGACGGCTCTGACAGCATCTTCAAGACCACCGTCTCTGCCGCCTCGCTCTATCCCCTGAGCATCGACCATCTCTCGAACACCATCTACAATGCCGACTCGCTGCCCCTGGGGGTGGATGCTGCGAAAATCATCTTCAGCACATTCAACACCAGCCAGGGCACCCTCGCCATCGAAAAGCCCGGCACGGAGGAAGACACGCTCTACACGACATCGGACTCCATCGACTTCTCGAACGGCCCGCGGAAGTTCAAGCTCTACGGCCTCGACGGGACATCGCGCCGCACCTACACCGTGGACGTCCGCATACACCGCGAAGCCACCGACAGCCTGACATGGCGAAAGCTGACGCGCGAGGCCTGGGAGAGCGAGGAGCGGCAGTGCGGCCACAGGGGCACGACATTCGAGGCGTGCGGCCTGCAGTTCAGGCTCCGCAGCGGGGGCATCGACGTCTGCCCCGCAGGCGAGGAGGGCGAGACTGCTGCCACACCGGACGGCTTGGAGGAGGCGAACGCGGGCGAACTGCCTACGGACAATGCCGCATGGATACTCCTCGACGGCACTGCCGACCAGCTGACGAAGCAGGCACTGCTCTACGGCACCGTGCAGCAGGCCGACTCGCTCGCCAGCCGCATCTGGCGCAGATTCATCGACACGACGGGGGCGCGAAGCTATGTCTGGGAATATCTCCCTGCGACGGTGGAGAACCGCTTCCCCGCACGGGCCCTACGCTGCCCCACGCTCCTGAAGTATGATGCCGGACTGCTCCTCGTGGGCATTGACCGCGATGGCCATATCAGCCTGAAATACAGCATCGACGGCGGACGCATCTGGAAAAACCACAACTATCTGCAGCTCCCCGATGAGCTGAAGACGCGCACGGCATCTTCGCTGCAGGCCAGCATCGACGCTCACCAGAATCTCTGGCTGCTCATTGATGAGGAGGAAACGTGGTATGGGCGTGCGCACAGCGTAGCCTGGAAGACGGAAGACGGCATTTTCATCAGAGGGCTGCAGCAGCGATAGGGCGCACGGGGGGTCAGACGTTGAAGCGGCGGCGGTTCTTCCCCCTCCTCCTCCCTCATCCCTACTTCTTTTCCTCCCCTCTCTCTCTCTACACTCTTATCCCTACTCTCTTGTGAAAATACTTCGTTCACTGCTCATCGTGCTGTCTCTCGCCGTGCCCTGCAGCGGTATGGCGCAGGAGGAGGAGCATTACACCAAGGAAATCGGCATTGCCCTTGGCGGCAACTTCATGCTCAACGATGTGAACAGCACGCCCTATGGCGACACAAGATTCAGCGGCGGACTCCTGCTGCGCTTCTTGCTCAACCCCCGGATGGCGGTGAAGGTGGGGGCTTCCTATAATAATATAAAAGGAGAGACCTCGGGCGTAGCCGACTTCTATCCTGCCGACCCTTCGACGAGCGGGAACGAACGCCTCGAAAAAGCCTTCTCAGGCGGCATCACCGACCTCAGTGCCACCTACGAGCTCAACTTCCTGCCCTACGGCTACCACGCCGGCTATCAGGGCTACAAGCGCATCACGCCCTTCATACAGTTCGGACTCGGACTCACCTACAGCGATGCCGGAAAGGCCTTCACCATGAACATCCCCCTGGGATTCGGACTGAAATGGAAGGTGGGGCCCCGCGTCAATATGGCCATCGACTGGACCATGCACCTCACGCCCTCCGACAAGCTCGACGACATCAAAGGCCCCAAGGGCATCGGCAGCAAGATGTTCAGAAATGCCGACCACTATGGCAGGACGATGCTCACGCTGACCTATGATTTCTCCAAGCGCTGCCCTGCCTGCCAGCGTGCCGAACGGTAAACTCTCCCTCTCATCCACTCATCCACTCATCCACCCCTCAACCCCTCTGACAACTATGATAGATACAGACAGAATACCCCGTCATATCGCCATCATCATGGACGGCAACGGCCGCTGGGCCGAAGCGCGGGGGCAGAATCGCTCCAAAGGGCATCAGGCCGGAGCGGAGAGTGTAGATAAAATAACGGCTGAATGTGCGCGCCTCGGTGTGAAATACCTCACGCTCTACACCTTCAGCACGGAAAACTGGAACCGTCCGCCTGCTGAGGTGGAGGCCATCATGCAGCTGCTGCTGAGCAATCTCGTCGAAGAGACTTTCATGAAGAACAATGTTCGCCTGCGCATCATCGGCGACCGCAGCAGAGTGGCTCCCCACGTCATGAAGGCCATCGAAGCCATGGAGGAACGCACGGCGGGCAACGACCGCATGACGCTCGTCCTCGCCTTCTCCTACAGCAGCCGCTGGGAAATCACGGATGCCGTGCGCCGCATAGCCCGCGAAGTGGAGGCAGGACGGATGCAGGCGGCTGACATCGACGAGGCCACCTTTGCCCGCTGCCTCGACAGCAGCTTCGCCCCCGACCCTGAACTCATCATCCGCACGGGCGGCGAGCAGCGCATCAGCAATTTCCTCCTTTGGCAGTGTGCCTACAGCGAACTCTATTTCACGCCCATCTTCTGGCCTGACTTCGATGAGCAGGCTCTCTACGATGCCATCGAGGACTATCAGCACCGCGAACGGCGGTTCGGAAAGACGTCGGCGCAGGTGAAAGACGGCGAGTGAGCACGGCAACGATGCTTTCCTCGCCTCGCTCCCCTCTGCGAGAGAGATACGGGTCAGGAGAAATCCTCTGTCAGACACATTGAACCCGGAACCCACAAATTAGCTTTTTCCATATAATATGGAACGAAGGCGGACGCATGCCTCTCCCTCCATATTCTTTCTTCATTCTATATTCAATGAAATACGTCAACCATCTTTTTTCGGTGCTTTTCTGCCTCGCCGTAGCTCTTTCAGCAAGTGCGCAGAAGCAGGTGGAACCGGAAATTGTCTATTCCTCCGAGCATCCTAAATACGTGCTTGGCGGCCTCACCGTCGATGGCATCAAAGGCTACGACGATGAGTTGCTGCTGAACATCTCGAACCTCGTCGTCGGCGAGATGTACGAAGTGCCGGGACCCGAAATCAGCGATGCCATCAAGAGCTACTGGAAGCAGGGCCTCTTCTCGAACGTTGCCATCGAGGCCGACTCCATCGTGGCAGGAAAAATCTATCTCCACATCAAGCTCACGGCGCAGCCACGTATTTCATCGCTCAAAATCAATGGCGTGAAGAAGAGCGAACGCGAAGACATCGAGGCGCGCATTCCGCTGAAAGTGGGAAACCAAGTGACGCAGAACCTCATCGACCGCGCGAAACACCGCATCACGAAGTATTTCGACGAGAAGGGCTACAAGAATGCCGAGGTGGAATTTGTGCAGCGCGAAGACATCACTGCCGACAACCGCGTCATGGTGGACATCAACATCAACAAGAACAGCAAGATTCGCGTCCACAAAATCTACATCACTGGCGTTGACCCCAAGGAGGTGAAGCCCCTGAAGCAGGCCATGAAGAAGACGAACGACCGTTCGAGCATCAAGAAATGGTTCTCCAGCAAGAAATTCCTCGAAGACAAATATGAGGAAGACAAGGGTTTCCTCATTGACAAGATGAACTCATGGGGCTATCGCGATGCCCTCGTCAAGGCCGACTCCGTGGTGCCCTACGATGAGAAGCACGTGGATGTCTATCTCCACCTCTACAAAGGCCGGAAATATTATCTCCGAAATGTCAGCTGGGTGGGCAATACGGTCTATTCCACCGATGCCCTCAATCATACCTTCCGCATGAAGAAGGGCGATGTCTATGACATCCGCCTGCGCGACAAGCGCCTCTCGGAAGACGAAGATGCCATCGGGCAGCAGTATTACAACAATGGCTATGTCTTCTACGGTCTCGACCCCGTGGAAATCAATGTGGAAGGCGATAGCATCGACCTCGAAATGCGCATTCGCGAAGGCCAGCAGGCCACCTTCAACCGCGTGCGCATCACGGGCAATGAGCGCGTGTTCGACTATGTCATACGGCGCGAGCTCCGCACCAAGCCCGGCGACCTCTTCTCCATGGAGAGCATCAAACGCTCCATACGCGAATTGTCGAACATGAACCAGTTTGACCCCGAACTCCTCGCACAGGACATACAGGGCAACATCGTGCCGAACGAGCAGACGGGCACCGTCGATATCACCTATCCCCTCACCACCAAGGGCGGCGACCAGATTGAACTCTCTGCCGGATGGGGACAGACGGGCATCATCGGCCGAGTCGGACTCAAGTTCACCAACTTCTCCCTCCAGAATCTCCTCGGACGCAGCGGCTACAAGCGCATCGGATTCATACCGCAGGGCGACGGGCAGACGCTCTCGCTGCAAGGACAGACCAACGGCACATACTATCAGAGCTATTCGCTCAGCTTCGTCGATCCTTGGTTCGGAAAGAAGCGGCCCAACAATTTCTCCTTCAGCATCTACTATTCGAAGCAAAGCGACGTAAACTCCAACTTCTACAACAACTACTACAACAACCTCTACAACTATTACTACGGCTACGGCACGAACTCGGGATATTACAACTATACGAACTACTACGACCCCGACAAATATGTCCGGATGTTCGGCTTGAGCATCGGTTTCGGAAAGCGACTGACGTGGCCCGACGACTATTTCTCCTTCATGGTGTCGCTCGGATATACGCGATACATGCTGAAGAACTGGCAGTACTTCCTCATCACCGACGGTAACTGCAACAACATCAACCTCACCCTCTCGCTCAACCGTTCGAGCATCGACAACAGCTTCTTCCCACGCACGGGTTCAGAGTTCGGATTCTCCCTCACCCTCACACCGCCCTACTCTCTCTGGGACGGCATCAAATACGAAGGACTCGCCACGAACCGCTATGCTGCCAACTATCAGAAGGAGGCACAGGATAAATACAGATGGGTGGAATATCATAAATGGCATTTCTCCTTCAAGAACTACATCGCCCTCTCCAGCTCCTTCAAACATTGCCCCGTGCTCTACACCCGTGCCGAAATCGGTATCCTCGGTGCCTACAACAAGCACAAGAAGTCGCCCTTCGAGACTTACTACGTCGGCGGCGACGGCATGTCGGGATATTCCACGGGCTATGCCACCGAGACCATCGGACTCCGCGGTTACGAAAACGGCTCGCTCGCCGGCAACTCCTCCAGCAATGGCTATGCCTACGAGCGTCTGACCATGGAACTCCGGTTCCCCGTCATGCTTGAGACTTCCACCAGCATCTACGCCCTCGCCTTCGCCGAGGCAGGAAACGCCTGGAGCGACGTAAACCGCGTCAATCCCTTCAAACTCAAGAAGTCGGCAGGAGCCGGCGTGCGAATCCTCCTCCCCATGGTCGGACTGATGGGTATCGACTGGGCATACGGCTTCCAGAAATACGATGCCTACGGCTCCAAGATTGGCGGCTCGCAGTTCCACTTCGTGCTCGGACAGGAGTTCTGACAAGCACTACTTATCCCCCTAACCATCACCCCACCTATGAAACGCATCATCTCCCTACTTCTCCTCCTCGCCGTCTATGGCATCGAGGCCAGTGCGCAGAAGTTCGCACTGATAGACATGGAATACATCCTCTCCAACATCCCCGCCTACGAGCGCGCCAACGAACAACTTTCGCAGGTGAGCCGACGCTGGCAGGCAGAGGTGGAAGCCCTCGACAGCGAAGCTAAGACGCTCTACAAAAACTATCAGAACGAGGCCGTCTTCCTCTCTGAAGCACAAAAGACGGAGCGCGAAAACGCCATCGTAAACAAAGAGAAGGAGGCCAGCGAACTCAAGAAGAAATATTTCGGCCCTGAGGGCGAGCTCTACAAAAAGCGCATCGCCCTGCTCGAACCTATACAAGACGAAATCTACAATGCCGTCAAAGGCATCGCCACTTCCAAAGGCTTCCAGCTCATACTCGACCGCTCCAGCGAGGGCGCAGGCATCATCTTCGCATCGCCCAACATCGACATCTCAAACGATGTCCTCACGAAGCTGGGCTACGGACGCTAAACCCCATCCCCGCCTATAACGTCAAAATCAATAAACATATCAGTTTCAAACAAACACCCCCATGGTTAAAAAAATCCTCTTGATGGTGCTCATGCTTGCGCCCATCGCCGCTTTCGCTCAGAAGTTTGCACATTATGATTCTCAGGAGATAGCGAAAGTATATCCTGCCTACCTCACCGCTCAGACGGAGCTTGAAGCTCTCGGCAAGCAATACGAAGATGACATCGTAGAGATGCAGAAGGAACTGCAGACGAAGTTTGAGAAATATCAGGCAGAGGTCAACGAATCCACTCCCGCCAATATGCGCCAGCGCCGCGAGGCAGAGCTCAACGACCTCCAGCAGCGCATCCAGCAGGCATATCAGGACAATCAGAAGTCCTATCAGGAAGAGAGCGCGAAGAAGATGCAGCCCATCATCCAGAAGCTCCGCGATGCCGTAGAGGCTGTGCTCAAAGAGGGCAGCTACGTCTATGCCATCGATAAATCCACCACCAGCGTTGTCATCAACGAGACCATCAGCGTTGACATCACCGCTGCCGTAAAGGCAAAGCTCGGAATACAGTAAACAGCACAGCAGGCTGCAAAGAACCTATACCGCACAATGGGCTCGCCCTATCACTTTCTCCTGTGCTAACAAGTATATCGCAGGAAACAAAATCTGCTAATAAAGTACGATAAAAGGCTTTCGAAGACTTATCATAAGATAGCTTCGAAAGCCTTATTTTTTAATAGAAGTATTATTGGAAAGGACTCCCTCTTATTATCAGTTAAGATTGAAATTCATCTTCCACACATTATAGTACTGGTCTTTATTAGCTCGTGATGAGATAAAGAAGATACTCTTTCCATCTTTTGACCATACAGGGCAAATATCAATAGCAGGATGATAAGTGAGCTGTGTCAGCTGCGTGCCATCTGTCTTAACTACAAATATATCGGTGTTTTCCTGTTTGGAGATTGACGATGTAGTGTTGCCAACAACAAGCAGCCATTTACCATCTGGCGAAAGTGCAGGACTGGTAAACCCATGGTTCACATCTGAAAGTATAATGCTTTCAGTTCCCGCTACATAGTTTACCAGCCAGATTTCACTACGGCCAGACGTGCTATTTCTTACACAATAAAACGACTCATTGTCGCCAGGGACAGGACACGGGTTGAAGCCTCTGGCACAAGAAGAAAGCGTACCGGTTTCTTTATTAAAAGCCCAAATAGACGGCCCGTAGTTGGAGACCCAACGTGTAAAATAAATAATACTGCCATCTGAACTCAAAGCAGGAAATGCATCATCTACATTACCGCTGGTATGCTGCAACATGACGCTGCCTTTCTCTGACTCCACAGAACTTATGAACCTATTGGCACCATTATTGTCTGAGAAATAGATTCTGCCATCATTTCCCCATGTAAAACCTCCTCCAACATCGCGAAAGGTTCTTTGGGTGGAAATACCCTGTGAATTAGTATTTCTCACAATGACGTTGCTCTGATCTTTATCTCGACTGAGATAAGCAAGTTTGTCGCCAGAAGGTGAAATTTGGAGATTGGGGTAGCACGTCCATCGTATCTTTTGCTTCTCATTGAAACCACACTGCGCGTTTACATAATTGATGTATGTAGTTTTACCATGTCCGCAACCTACCACACTACCATTTGCCTCATCGGTTATCTTTACAAGGTTCAGTCCAGACTCCTCGGGGCTGGCTAAATCAAGAAAGATAGCGGGCGAACCGCAGGATGCACACATCAACATAGTGGAAATGATGCTACCGAAAAATGTTCTTTTCTTCATAATAATTATTTATTTGTTAGTTTTTAAGCATTAAAAATAATTAGCAGAATCTCAAGGTTTATTTCACACACTTCTAATTAACTTCTTTTTCTTCTAAATAGAGCTGTTGAAATTCTGACTCAGAATTATCGATTTGAATTTCTGCTCCATCTCTTGACATTGAGTCTGATATACTTGTGGTGCTGTCATTGTTACAACTTGCAGCCCCTATGACAAAAATAGTGCCAATGAGCAGTGATAACATCAACTTAAGTCTTATTTCTTTTTTCATAGTCTTCTGTTTTATATTGCTTTGTTTGACAAACTCTTTATTCTTGGTTAATTTACTTCTTTTTCTTCCAGATAGAACTTATAAAACTCTTTGTCCGATTCTTTTATTTGATATTCTGACCCGTCTTTTGAGGAATTTTTATGACCTCTTGCTGCATTTTTATAAGCCTCTTTATATTCTTTATATGTGCCATTATTATTGTTGCAGCTTGCAACTCCTATAACGAAAACAGTGCCAATGAGCAGTGATAACATCAACTTAAGTCTTGTTTCTTTTTTCATAGTCTTCTGTTTTTTATATTGTTTTGTTTTGTGAATACTTTATCCTTGGTTAATTCACTTCTTTTTCTTCCAGATAGAACTTATAAAACTCTTTGTCCGATTCTTTTATTTGATATTCTGACCCGTCTTTTGAGGAATTTTTATGACCTCTTGCTGCATTTTTATAAGCCTCTTTATATTCTTTATATGTGCCATTATTATTGTTGCAGCTTGCAACTCCTATAACGAAAACAGTGCCAATGAGCAGTGATAACATCAACTTAAGTCTTGTTTCTTTTTTCATAGTCTTGTCATTTTAACAAAAAGTATTATCGCTAATATATATGCTAACATATCACCTATATCCCATGTTCCTGACATAATGCCCATATATTGCATGACTTCCCAGATCATAATAAGAAGAGGCATGCTCCACACAAAGCAAATACGGATTTTTCTGTCTTCCTTATCCCATATTGCCTCCATCAAGAGCATATAGGATAATAGCCACATTCCATCGGGTAAACTATATATCATCCATTCAGGGAGAACATCTTTTGCCGGGAAAATCGGGCTTTCTCTTATAAAGTCAATGAGGAACAACGTGTTCGTAGCCTTAAAAGGCCAAAACATATATAAGGTCAACGGACGATAAAGGATATATATTCCTTGTCCTATGCAAATCAACAATAGTGCGATTGCAAAATAAATCTTTCTTCTAATTTTTCTTTATTTAACTATCCACCCTTCGTCCCCACAAGAGTTATGCTTTCTATTAGACTATTTATCTCTACATATATAAAGAAAGCGTGGAGACTGCTTCAGTAGCTCGTTCCACAATCTGAGGTCCTAGGAATGCCCTTTACAGTCGAAACGAGCAACCTAAGACCCCACGCTGATATGAAAACATACAACCAGCCCCTCATGATTCCTGCTGGCAGCAAAAAGCCTATAACATGAGGCTATTGCGCACCAACGTAGAACGTGGGGCATATTCGCATATATCATACACATGGGCATCTATCGTTGCTGAGTCTCTTGACTGTAATTTGAGAAGTTTCCTAGGCTTTCAGATTGTCAGAGAACAAAGCGCGTGATAAACGCCTTTTCCATATATGGTGTCCAACCACACCAACTCTATCGCTATAGAATCAGAAATCCGACATCAACGGATGTCGCCTGCGCATGGACAATGCAAATATACGATTATTTACAAATTTCCAACAAGTTTTTTTGCAAAAAAAGCGGTTTCTTTGACAAGAAACCGCTTCCAACACTATTTCACCAAGAAAAAAAGACAAAATGATTCTAACTTCATCTCCTTGATGGAAGAACGACAGTATGTGCGTCACAATGAGTAAATTCGTGAAGAAAGACAATACATCAATACCCTCAATACTGAGTGCAGCAGAATAAGAAGAAGGAGAATGCCCCGCCCACATTAACTATTATTATGAAAGGGGACAATGGAAAAAACGCGGAAGAAGCAATCTTTCCTACCTATCTGACTGAATATCAGAAAATTTGCCTATATTTGCCACGCGATAAACCGCCTGCTGTCACTTGTCTCACTACAGTAATTCCTACTATCTACTTACTATAAAATAATTTAAGTTTCGGAAGTTCCTAACTGACCATTTTACATTGGTATAATTTACAGATATACGGCCGAAGAGCGTCTGCTCGTTCATCCTTATGCCCTTAATCACGTTCATAATGGCAAACATTGCGGTCTCTGAGTCACTTTTCTTGAAAAATGTGCTTTTCTCTGAGAGAAATTTTGTAACTTTGTGCACTGGCATAGGATATATGAGTTTTTTGTTTTGCACCATAAAGTTACTCATTTTTTGCGACATACGCAAGAAATCCTATGCCTTTTTTATGCCAATATCTTCACACCATAGTTTACTTCCGAAACTTAAATTATCAGCTATATAATTTAGAAGCCGTCACCCCTCACGTAGGGGTGTGGATTGAAACAGCGGTAATGCGAAAAAGGGGGCGAATGCTGGTTATCACCCACACGCGGAGGTGTGGAATAAAACGAGGTATTTGTTCGGCGCTACTCAAAATACAGCGAGCACCCATGCCTTAAAGGCAATAATTGACCATTTTCAACCCGCAAAATGGTCAATTTCAACCCTCAAAATATTCACTTGGAGACGAAATGTGATGTCGAAAATTGGAAACAGCCATCGAAAAAAACGGAGCAGCATATAGCCATGCCCTTCGCATGCCAAACCATGCTGCACCATGTGCTGCCCGATAGGCAGAATATTCAAGCATCTTACCGGTAAATTCCACTGCTTGCGGACAAAGACAGAACAGATGACGAAAGGGGACAATGGAAAAACCGCGGAAGACGCAATCTTTCATGCCTCTCTGACTGAATATCAGAAATTTTGCCTATATTTGCCACGCGATAAACAGACCAATTGACGTTTGTCTCACTATAATAATTCCGTATATGGCAACTAAATATCTTGACCCCAAGGCTGACCTGACCTTCAAGAAAGTGTTTGGCGAACACCCCGACTTGGTCATCAGCCTGCTCAATGCCCTCCTTCCCTTCAAATCGAAGGAGGAGGAGATAGAGGACGTAGTGTATCTCACTCCGGAAATGGTGCCTGCGACGCCGCTGCGAAAGAACAGTATCGTGGATGTCCGCTGCCGCGACGCAAATGGCAGGCAGTTCATCGTGGAGATGCAGATGATATGGTCGCCCGAGTTCATGCAGCGCGTCATGTTCAATGCCTCAAAGGCCTACGTCAGCCAGCTGGACCGCAACGAGGACTATCATCTGCTCGAGCCCGTCTATTCCCTGAACCTGGTGAACGATGTGTTTATAAAGGGGAAAGAGTATAAGGACGAATATTACCACTACTACAGGATGGTGCATGAGAAGCACACCGACCGCGTGATTGACGGCCTGCACCTGATTTTTGTGGAACTGCCCAAGTTCCGCCCCCACACCTTCGAGGAGAAGAAAATGCAGGTGCTCTGGCTGCGATACCTCACGGAGATAGAAGAGAACACCAAGTCGATACCTCAGGAGCTGCTCGACAATCCGAACATCAACAAGGCCCTGACCGTGGTGGAGGAGTCGGCCTATACGCCTGAGCAGCTGCTCGGCTACGACAAATTCTGGGACATCATCCGCACCGAAAAGACCTACTACGGCAGTGCCCTCAGACGCGGACTGGCGGAAGGACACGCGAAAGGCATTGCGGAAGGACGCGCTAAAGGCATTGAAGAAGGGCGTGCGGAAGGCATTGAGGAAGGGCGTGCTAAAGGCATTGCAGAAGGGCGCGCTAAAGGCATTGCAGAAGGACATGCTAAAGGCATTGAAGAAGGGCGCGCGGAAGGCATTGAAGAAGGACGTGCGGAAGAGCGTGCAAAAGTAGTCCTAAATATGAGGTCAATGGGATTGAGCGACGAGATGATAGCTCAAGCTACGGGATTGACCATCGAAGAAATCAGGCACACTGATAAATAGGGCTATGCGGTGGGAAGTTTTCCCCCACGAACCGCTTTATATCACACTATGCAAACATCCCCCATACCTCCAAACATTGCCCATATCAAGCAGCTTCCTGACGGGACACTTGCCTATCAAAGCAATGAAGGACATTGCCTGGGCGTAGCACATCTGGCACAACGGTTTGCCAGCGAGTTCGGCATGGGCGAATGGGGATATATCTTGGGGCTGCTCCATGACAAGGGGAAAGAAAAGCCTGAATTTCAAGACTATATCCGCTGCGTGAATGGCATTCCCGGCCATACAAACTGGACACACGACGGCAAAGCCCATGCCTACGTAGGCGCATTGCTGGCCCGAAAAGCCTATCCTGGTTTTGCCGATGCCATGGTCAATCAGCTTGCCGGACATCATGCCGGACTGTACGACTATACGGAACTGCAATACATCTTGCAGCAGCCACTCCCCGAGGGCATTGCCTATGATGGCGCTGCCGTAAGACCCTCTGTCGAAAAGCTGAAAAACATAGGTTGCCAAGCAGACTTCCACCATCTGTTCCGCATGCTCTACTCCTGTCTGGTAGATGCCGACTATCTTGACACTGAGGCTTTTATGAACAGCGATGCCAGCAGACTCCGCACACGGCGTAAGACACTGGCAGAACTCCTCCCGATGCTCGAAGAACGGCTCCGCCTGATGAGCGAGAAGCCTCAGAATCCCGTCAATGCCGTGCGTCAGCGCGTACAGGAACAGTGTCGGAAGGCGGCTGCGCTGCAGCCTGGATGCTTCAGCCTCACCGTTCCCACGGGTGGTGGCAAGACGCTATCATCGCTCGTATGGGCGCTGCGGCATGCCGTATGCCATGGACTGCGGCGCATCGTCATCGCCATACCCTACACCAGCATCATCGTGCAGACGGCTGGCGTGCTGCGCGACATCTTTGGCGAGGAGAACGTGCTGGAGCATCACTCCGATGCCGACCCCGATGAGATTCACGACCCACTGCTGCGGCGGCAGATGAAGCTTGCCACTGAGAACTGGGACTACCCCATCGTCGTCACCACCAACGTCCGGCTCTTCGAGTCAATGTATGCCTGCTCGCCCTCTGCCTGCCGGAAGCTCCACAACCTCTGCCATAGTGTGCTCATCCTCGATGAGGTGCAGACGCTGCCGACGGGGTATCTCCAGCCCATCGTCGATGCGCTGAAGAGCTATCAGCATCTATTCGGAATCTCCGTCCTGCTGACCACTGCCAGCCAACCCATACTGAGCGGGGAAATACAAGGCTGCAATCCCAAAGCATCCTTCCCCGGCATCAGGAATATCCACGAGATTATCCCCGATGACTTCCGCCTGCACGAAGCCCTCCGCCGCGTAACGCTGGAAATCGACCGTCAGGGTAGCACTTACGATGATATTGCCGAACGCCTTGCCCGCCACGACCGTGTGCTCTGCATCGTCAACACCCGTCGCGATGCTCAGGAACTCTACAATCGCTTACCGCAAGAGGGCATCACCCTCCATCTCTCGCGCATGATGTGTCCGGCACATATCCGCCAGACCATAGAGGAAATCAAGCATGCCCTCGGCGATGCCAGCGCCACCGTCATCCGTGTGGTAGCCACACAGCTGATAGAAGCGGGCGTGGATATTGACTTCCCCGTGGTCTATCGGCAGGAGGCCGGACTGGACTCCGTGCTGCAGGCAGCGGGCCGCTGCAATCGCGAAGGCCTACAGCCGCTCTGCACCACGCACGTCTTCAGTCTCTCGGCAGAGCGGCCATTGCCCCGCGGACATATCTCTGCTGCCAATGCTGCTCGCTGCAACATCGTCGGGGAGCCTGACTGGTTCGCCCCGGCAACGATGACCGAATATTTCCGACAGTATTACTGCCGCCAGCAGAGTTTTGATGCGAAGGGCATCGCCGAACTGCTGTATCAGCCTCAGGAAATGTGTTTTAAGCAAGCCGCACGCGAATTTCGCCTCATCGAGGATAGCGGCGTAGGCATCATCGTCAATTTCGGCGACAGCCTGGCTATGGTGGAGCGTCTGAAGCAGGAGGGCCCCAGCTATTCGCTCCTGAAACAGCTGGCGCAATACACAGTGAGCGTGCATCGACGTGATTTTGAAAGACTCCGTGGCATTCTCACGGAGGAAATTGAAGGCATTTACGTCGCGCGCGACAGGGAACAATATAGCCCGGCAGTGGGACTGACAATGGAAAACCACTGGCTGGAAGAAATACTCATAAAATAACCGATATGGAATACACTGACAAGGAATACTGCCTGGAGGTTTGGGGCGACTTTGCATGCTTCACCCGCCCTGAACTAAAGGTGGAGCGCGTGAGCTACGATGTCATCACGCCGTCAGCCGCACGCGCCATTTTTGAAGCCATATTCTGGAAGCCTGCCATCCGCTGGCAGGTGACAAAAATAGAAGTGCTGCGCCCCATCCGCTGGCAGTCTGTCCGTCGCAACGAGGTGGGCGCGGTAGGCAGCAGCAAGAGCACGTGCATCTACATCGAAGAGAAGCGACAGCAGAAGAACTCGCTCCTGCTGCGTGACGTGCGCTATCGCATCAGTGCCAAGCTGATATATATTCCACCGCGCGACCGTAAGGCGGACAAGCAACCCCGTGCCGACGAGAACCCCATGAAATACTATGCGACGTTCTGCCGCCGCGCTGCAAAGGGGCAGTGCTTCAACCAGCCCTATCTGGGCTGCAGGGAGTTTGCCTGCTCATTCCGCCTCATCGAGGAGGGCGAGACGCTGATGCCTGCCATCCCTGAGAATCGCGATTTGGGCATCATGCTCTACGACATGGATTTTTCTGACCCGAAGAACATCCAAGCCATGTTCTTCCACGCCCAAATGCACCAAGGCGTAATTATCGTTCCACCTACAGACAGCGAGGAGATTCTGCGATGATACTAAAAGCTTTATATGACTATTACCATCGGTGCGAAGGTCTGCCGGCACCGGGATTGGAGGAGAAGGAAATAGGGTTTCTCATCGTCATCACGCCTGAGGGCCGCTTCGTGCAGTTTGAAGATTGCAGGTCAGACAAGAACAGCGCGCGCACATTCCTCGTCAGGAAACAGGTGGGACGCTCAAGCTCGCCTGTGGCTAACTATCTCTATGACAACTGTGCCTATGTGTTAGGCTTCTGCAATCCGGACAAGGCCAAGAACGAGAGTGCCAGGCAGAAAGAAGCAGACAAGACTCGTAAATGCTACGATGTATTCATTCGTAAGGTGCAGGAAATCAGCAGCCTGTTTCCTGACAACGCAGCAATCACTGCCGTTCGCAGATTCTACGAGCAGGGGCGTGAGAACATCCTCGAACAGGCTATGCGCGACCCTCTTTGGGAGGATATAGCCAGGAATCTTTCAAAAAAATATTCCACCTTCTCATTCCGAATCCAGGGCGACAAGAAAATCGTGGCTGAGAAGCGTGAGCTGCTGCAATTGGAAACTGCGGAAGACGATGGTGGCGGCCTTCAAAACCTCTGCTTGATCACTGGCCAGCGAGGCCCAAGCGTAGAAACCACCACCGCCACAATGATTCCCGGCAGCCAGGCCACTGCCAAATTGGTGTCATTTCAGGTCAATTCGGGCTATGACTCCTATGGCAAGAGCAAATGCTATAACGCTCCCATCAGCCAAGAAGCAGAGTTTGCCTATACCACCGCGCTCAAAGCCCTGCTGGGCAAGGCATCGCGCAACAAGTTTCTGCTGGGCACCCGCACCTTCTTGTTCTGGGCGTCTGGCAGCAGCCAGGCTGCACAGGAGGCAGAGCTCAGCTTGTTCAGCCTGCTGGGATTCCATGACGAAAAGAAGGATGACCCGAATGCCCACGTGAAGAAAGTGCGCGATGTCTTCCAGGCCATCTATTCGGGCCAGCTGCGCACCACGCTCGATGACCGCTTCTATATCCTCGGCCTCGCTCCCAACTCTGCGCGCATAGCCGTGGTATATTGGGCTGAAACCATTCTGCGCGACTTTGCCGGTCGCATCATGAACCACTTCAACGATATGGAACTCGCGGACAATCGTCCTGACAAGAAGCCCTATCAGGGCATTCGCGAGATGCTTTCTGCCGTCACTCTGGGCGGCAAGGTCTCCGATGCCACGCCCAATCTGCCCGAAGCCGTGGCGAGGAGCATATTCCAGGGGCTGCCCTATCCTTTCACGCTCTTCTCCTCTTGCATCCGACGCATCCGCGCCGAGCAAAGCCCCTACCTCGCCCGCGTGGCTATTCTGAAGGCCTATCTCAACCGACTTAACGACGAAAACAAAAAACTGTATATCATGTTAGACAGAGAAAACAACAACATCGGCTACCTCTGTGGGCGCCTGTTTGCCGTTCTGGAAAAGATACAGGAGGATGCCAGCCACATCAACAGCATCCGCGAGCGTTACATGAACGCTGCCAGTGCTACGCCGTCTGCCGTCTTTCCCACTGTGCTCAACCTCTCGGTTCATCACAGCGAGAAACTGAACGAGGGCAGCAAGATTTTCCATGAAAGGCTGAAACAGGAGATTATCGGCAAGCTCCCCGCCGACGGCTTTCCCCCACACCTTGACCTGCAAGATCAGGGACGCTTCTTCGTGGGATACTACCATCAGCGCCAGGACTTCTTTACGAAGAAGAGCGAAACCAATGAACAATCAATGGACAACAACTGAATAAAACCTACAATACTATGTCTGAACCACTGAAGAACAGAATCGATTTCGTTTACATCTTTGATGTGCAAGACGGAAACCCCAATGGCGACCCCGATGCCGGCAACCTCCCCCGTGTAGATGCCGAGACGGGCATGGGCCTCGTCACCGATGTTTGCCTCAAGCGGAAGGTGCGCAACTATGTGCAGATGGCCAAGGGGCTGGCAGACGGCTATGATATCTTCGTAAAAGAGAAGGCCGTGCTTGACAATCTTGTCAATGACATCTATGATTCCGACGAGGTCAAGCGAGCTCCGCAGGCCACCCAGAAGGATGCCGCTAAAAACGCCATGTGCAATAAGTACTACGACATACGCACGTTCGGAGCCGTCATAGCTACGAAAGACAAGCAGGGACAAGTGCGCGGGCCTGTCCAACTCACTTTTGCCCGCTCGGTCAATCCCATTGCCGTGGCCGAACACTCCATCACACGAATGGCCGTCACAAAAGCGGAAGACCAGGATAAGGAACGCACCATGGGACGCAAGGCCACCGTCCCCTATGGTCTCTATGTTTGCCACGGCTTCATTTCTGCCAGTCTGGCACAGCAGACGGGCTTCGACGAGCAAGACCTGGAAATCTTCTGGGATGCCCTGAAAAACATGTTCGATGCAGATCGTTCGGCAGCACGCGGCCTTATGTCTGCCCAGCGCCTGATTGTCTTCAGACACGATTCCATGTTAGGCAATGCCCCTGCCAACAAGCTGTTCGATTTGGTAAAGATAAAGAAGCTCTGCGAAGGTGCTCCCCGCTCCTTTGCCGACTATGAGGTGACCATTGCAGACAAACATTTCGAAGGAGTGAACGCTCCGCAAGAGTTGCTCTGAATGTATTACGAAGAAGATGATATGCTCATGCTGTCGGGGATACAGCACTTCGCGTTCTGTCCCCGGCAGTGGGCACTCATCCATATCGAACAGCAATGGTCTGAAAACCTTCTGACAATCGAAGGGCAAATCATGCACCGCCATGTGGATGAGCCTTCCTATCGGCAGAAAATGGGCGACATCGTCTGTCTGCGTGCCGTCAGCATTGCATCCCGCGAACTGGGGCTATATGGCATCACCGATTTGGTAGAACTACATCCCGCCCCAAAGTCATCGAACACTATCACCCATCCGCGCTATCCCGGCCACTGGTTGCCCTATCCTGTAGAATACAAACATGGGCGTAGCAAACGCGACAATACAGATGCCGTGCAACTTTGTGCTCAAGCCATGTGCTTGGAGGAACAATATTCCATCCGCATCAGTTCGGGAGCCCTGTATTACGGAGAAAGCAAGTCTCGGGAAGAGGTGGAGTTTGACGATGCCCTGCGCTCTGAAGTGCGCGCGCTGTCTTTTCAGATGCATCAGGTCTTTGCTTCCTGCAAGGTGCCCCATGCTGAGAAGATGCCTCGATGTCGCAGGTGTTCCCTCATGGATATTTGTATGCCTCAGTCAGCCCATACCGCCAGTGCCAGCAGTTATCTAAAACGGAATCTGTATGAGGAAACTACTTAACACCTTGTACGTCACCACTCCTGACTCCTATCTGAGCAAGGACGGGCAGAACGTTGTAATTTCCGTCCGTCAGCAAGAGGTGTTTCGGATTTCTGTGCTCAACATCGAATCGATTGTCACCTTTGGATACATGGGAGCCAGCCCCGGACTGATGAAGCTCTGTGCAGACAGCGGCGTCAGTCTGTGCTTCTTGTCGCCATCCGGCAGATTCATCAGCCGAGTGCAGGGGCCAGTAAAGGGGAATGTACTCCTGCGCAAAGCCCAATACGCATTGGCCGACGACGAGGCCACGTCGCTCGAATTGGCAAAGATTTGCATAGCAGGAAAGGTGCAGAACTATCGTAATATCCTTCGCCGCTTTCTGCGCGATTATGGTGGCAACGAGGTCGTAGAATCCGCCGCCTCCGAAATGGACAAGGCAAAAAGGCTTATCTTAGCCTGCAATGCCAAAGGAGCCTTGCGAGGTTTGGAGGGGAGTGCTGCCAGTTCATACTTCTCGGCTTTCCCCCAACTTATCATCAACCAGCAGGACGATTTCCCTTTCGCCGGTCGCAACCGCCGTCCTCCCCGCGATGCCGTCAATGCCATGCTCTCGTTGGCTTACACGCTGCTTACAAACGATGTCACCTCTGCCCTCGAATCGGTAGGACTTGATCCCTACGTAGGTTTTTTCCATACCTTACGCCCCGGTCGGACCTCGCTTGCCCTTGATATGGTAGAAGAATTGCGTGCCTACATGGGCGACCGCTTTATATTGTCACTTATCAACCGCCGCCAAATAACAAAGCAGGATTTCATCTTTCAAGGCGAAGAAGGCGTGAAGCTGACCGACAATGGCCGCAAGATCTTCTTGTCGGCATGGCAGAGCCGGAAAAGAGATATGATTACTCATCCTTTTTTGGAGGAGAAAATACCTTTCGGCCTCATCCCTTTTGCACAAGCCATGCTGATGGCTCGGTGCATCCGTGGAGATATTGACACTTATCCCGTTTTTCTCGTAAAATAAACTATGTACATACTGATTACTTATGACGTAAACACGGAGGACGCAGCTGGCCGACATCGTTTGTACCAAGTTGCAAGATTATGCAAAGACTATGGTCATCGCGTACAGAATTCTGTTTTTGAGTGTGTGCTTACAGAGGTTCAATTGTGCGAGCTAAAAGACAAATTGCATCAAACGATGGACCGCATCAATGACAGCATAAGAATCTATCATTTGAACAAAAACGAGAAACGTCGTGTGGACGTTATGGGACGCGACACATCCTTGAATGTAGAAGACACATTGATTATATAGTACGCGAAGACCATACGTGCATGAATATATATGTACAATACATATATGTGTGAAATCTATATGCGCATCATCCAAATGTGCGAAATACGGGTAATGCAGAAAACCGCACCTCTTCGCACCTCTTGAATTTCAGGCATTTACGCCTACTTCTATTATCTTTATGTAGCAAATCAGCTATCCTTCGCATTTTTGCCTACATAACTATCTAATAAGCAGTTTGTTAAAACTGCAACAGTCACCCCTCACGTAGGGGTGTGGATTGAAACTAGTCTTCTTGTCGGTACTCAAATTAAGTACTACAAGGTCACCCCTCACGTAGGGGTGTGGATTGAAACGAGAATTTTGCATCCCTTAACTTAAATTAACTCTGTCACCCCTCACGTAGGGGTGTGGATTGAAACTATATCGTCCGAGTATGGTGACTCCCCTGATGCCGTCACCCCTCACGTAGGGGTGTGGATTGAAACCATTTTTATTATTTTATAGTGATACACTTATTTGGTCACCCCTCACGTAGGGGTGTGGATTGAAACCATAATGTGCCACCCCACGTTGTAACGCCCGCAGTCACCCCTCACGTAGGGGTGTGGATTGAAACTGACTACTGCAACGATTTGTTTTTTGCTCTTAAGGTCACCCCTCACGTAGGGGTGTGGATTGAAACACCGTGTACGTCCTCGAGGTCAAGAGTCTCACCAATGTCACCCCTCACGTAGGGGTGTGGATTGAAACGTTGTTACGGCGTTGCAACTTGGCATCCCGTCCGAGTCACCCCTCACGTAGGGGTGTGGATTGAAACCCTCGAAATCCTGTAATTTATCACTCGGGACGTATGTCACCCCTCACGTAGGGGTGTGGATTGAAACCCTCGAAATCCTGTAATTTATCACTCGGGACGTATGTCACCCCTCACGTAGGGGTGTGGATTGAAACCATAAGATGAACCCTTACCAGCATAATCACCGAGTCACCCCTCACGTAGGGGTGTGGATTGAAACTGGCCATCAGTCTGAGCAGCAATAAGACGACAACGTCACCCCTCACGTAGGGGTGTGGATTGAAACTACGATGAGACCGAAAACGGTTACAAGGAGCTTTTGGTCACCCCTCACGTAGGGGTGTGGATTGAAACCTTGCATCAACCATCGCATGGGGCAACCGGAAGCAGGTCACCCCTCACGTAGGGGTATGGATTGAAACAGCGGTAATGCGAAAAAGGGGGCGAATGCTGGTTATCACCCACACGCGGAGGTGTGGAATAAAACGAGGTATTTGTTCGGCGCTACTCAAAATACAGCGAGCACCCATGCCTTAAAGGCAATAATTGACCATTTTCAACCCGCAAAATGGTCAATTTCAACCCTCAAAATATTCACTTGGAGACGAAATGTGATGTCGAAAATTGGAAACAGCCATCGAAAAAAACGGAGCAGCATATAGCCATGCCCTTCGCATGCCAAACCATGCTGCACCATGTGCTGCCCGATAGGCAGAATATTCAAGCATCTTACCGGTAAATTCCACTGCTTGCGGACAAAGACAGAACAGATGACGAAAGGGGACAATGGAAAAACCGCGGAAGACGCAATCTTTCATGCCTCTCTGACTGAATATCAGAAATTTTGCCTATATTTGCCACGCGATAAACAGACCAATTGACGTTTGTCTCACTATAATAATTCCGTATATGGCAACTAAATATCTTGACCCCAAGGCTGACCTGACCTTCAAGAAAGTGTTT
>CALZJF010000034.1 GCA_945787885.1 uncultured Bacteroidales bacterium
GAAGAGGGAGCGTAGCGGGCTACGTGACCGATGAGACTTGCAATTTGAACCGAAAGCCAAAAGATGACAAAACGTTAAACCATAATTATTAGGCGTATAGGTCATTTCGGGTGCTAAAATCGCTGTAACTACTGTGAAAATCAATTTGTTACGATGGTTCAAAAGTTTTGAAAAGGTCTAGCGACTGATTGCAACATGCTTTAAAGTGTTGATATACAGCATTATGCAATTTGGAATATGCCAAAGAAAACCCCTAAAAAACACCCGAAATGACCTATAAGCCAATTATTAACCCTTTTAACGGAGGTAATTTATAGAATCAACCTTGACTAATACGCCAATATTCACGCCCTGCGTTGCCCCTCCCATTATGCCCTCCGTCCGTTGCCTTTCTCGTCAAATAGAAGAGCGGAAGAAGATGCCGAAAAACGCAATAACGCGAGATAGTTTTGCAAAATGTTGGTAAAAAACGGAAAACTATTGAAGTTTCTGACGTTTTTTCTTGCAGCATATCTCCTGCGTTTCGTACATTTGCACATAGAAATTCCCTCACAGACCTTATTTGTGTGTGCCATCTTTGTCGTGAGACACGGGTGGCATGATTTTTTTTCATGATGGTCTTTTACGATTCTTCCCAGCTTCGTCAGTGCGGGCCAGACGTCCAAGGCCATTTCCCATTCATCTTGCTTAACCAGAACGAGAAATAATGATGAACAGACAGAACTTATTACAGCAGCTTCGGCCCTCTGTGCGCCATGCCGTGCAGCAGTTTGTGCGCCGCTTGCAGTTGCTCAGCCGTTGGAGCGTTGCCGGCAGTCGGGGCGTAGCCAACCGTTGGCTATGCGTCAGTCTGTGTCTGACAGCCTTCACTGCGTGCGACCTCATTGATTATCATCCCTACGACGTGCGTGTCGATGGTGCCCACGGCATCAACGCCCGCAGCATGGCTCGCATCGAGGCTGCCACCAGCGGGCGCGACAGTGTGCGCTTCGTGCTCATCAGCGACACCCAGCGTTGGTACGACGAGACATTGGCTGCCGTCCGAAGCATCAATGCCCGCACTGACATCGACTTTGTAATCCACGGAGGCGACATCAGCGACTTTGGGGCTACTCAGGAGTTTGAAGCCCAGCGCGATATTCTCGAAAAACTCCGTGTGCCCTACGTCGTCATTCTTGGCAATCACGACTGCCTCGGTACGGGAGCGGACGCCTACCGATACATCTTCGGCTCCCCCGATTTCGCCTTCAATGCCGGCGACACCCACTTCATCTGCCTGAACACGAATGCCTTTGAATACGACTATTCGACCGACATCCCCAACTTCCCCTTTCTCAGTGCCGACCTTTCGGCCCTTCCCTCAGGCATTCGCCGCACAGTCGTTGCCATGCACGCCCAACCCAAGAGCGAGCAGTTCAACAACAATGTTGCCGAACTCTTCGAATATCGGATTACGCGCTATCCTGGCTTGGCTTTCTGCCTCTGCGGACATGGCCACCACACGCAGCTGAACGAATGGTTTGGCGATGGTGTCCTGTATTATGAGTGCGCTTCTGCCAAGCACCGCGAATATCTTGTCTTTACCCTTAAATCAGATGGAGGTTACAGCTATGAAGTGGTCAGCTACTAATCCGTTTCGCCTTGCCATCCCCCTCTTGCTGGGGCTTTCGCCGGGCATGGGAGCGCTTGCGCAATCCGTTGGCTCAGAGTTCTTTGGCTCGGATATGGCTGCTTCAGGAATCATCTCGCAGGCAGACAGCCTCGCCCCCGATACGCTCCCCCCTCTTCGCCCCGCGGACGAGGGCGCGCGCTGCTTCGTCGTCCACGACACCGTCGTGCGCTATGTCCTCATGCCCATCCCCGTTGCTTCAAAGTCCATACCGGCTCCTGCCAAAGACCGCTACGCCACGCTACGCTCGAAGCGCATTCAACGCTGGAACAATCTCATCCCCGAGCGGGCCAGTCTGCAGTATGCCGGCAGCATCGGACTCCTCTCCTTCGGACCCGGCTGGCAATATGGCCGAGGCGAACATTGGGAGACGGACATGCTCTTCGGCTTCCTCCCGCGCTATCATTCCGATAAAGCCAAGTTCACCTTCACCCTGAAGGAACGCTACATACCCTGGCACTGCCGCCTCTCTTCCACGTGGGTGTGCCAACCCCTCACCGTCGGCTTCTTCTTCAACACCATCTCCTCCAATGATTTTTGGCGGAGCCAGCCCGACAAATATCCCGCCAACTACTATTGGTGTTCCACCCGCATCCGCAGTAATATCTTCATCGGTCAGCGTTTCCGCTACGATATTCCCCAGGCCTACCGCCGCCTCCATTCCTCCGTCTCCGCCTACTATGAGCTCTCCACGTGCGACATCTACATCCTCTCGAAAGTCAGCAATCGCCACTATCCTTGGCATCGGCTTTTCTCGCTCGCCTTCGGCCTCTCGTGGGAGATGTGAGAGCCCTCAAAGCCCATGAAGAATCAGCGAAAATGAAGAATAATGCCCATTTTCGCTGATTCCCTCGTAAACGTCAGGCAGAATGCAGCGTTCTGCGAAATAAAAAATGTAATTTTGCACATCTTCTTACAATATCTGACAACTATGAAACGCATAATGACTTCAGCATTGCTGCTGCTCATGGCATTGGGCATCCATGCGCAGGAACTCTTCGTCGGCACGTACAACATACGCCAGCTCAACAGTGGCGATGAGCAGGCGGGCAATGTGTGGGAAACGAGGTGCAACGTGATTTGCAACCAGATAAACTTCGAGTCGCCCGATGCCTTCGGCATTCAGGAGGCTTTCGTAGGGCAGTTGCACGACATGCAGGCAAGCCTTGACAACTACGCCTACATCGGCGTGGGCCGCGATGATGGCAAGGAGGAAGGAGAGTATTCCGCCATTTTCTATAAGAAAGACCGCCTGAAACTGCTGCACAGTGGCAACTTCTGGCTCAGCGAGACTCCCGACGTGCCGTGCAAGGGATGGGATGCAGCCTGCGTGCGAATCTGCTCGTGGGGAGAGTTCTGCCAGCTGAATGGCAAGTTGCGCTTCTTCTATTTCAATCTCCACATGGACCATGTCGGCCTCGTGGCCAGACGTGAAGCTGCCAAACTGGTCGTGCAGAAGATTCGCCAGATTGCTCAAGGGGCTCCCGTCGTGCTGACAGGCGATTTCAATGTCGATCAGCACAACGAGATTTTCAGCATCTTCACCGGCTCAGGCATTCTGAAGGACAGCTACGCCGCCGCACGTCTGAAATTTGCCGAAAACGGCACCTTCAACTCTTTCGATACCAATCTCTGGAGCGATTCGCGCATTGACCACGTCTTCGTGTCGCCCAGCTTCGAGGTGGACCGCTACGGCATACTCACCAATGCCTACTGGACCGACAAGCCTGCACAGCCCCGCAAGGGCAAGGATGCTCCCAGCGAGATAGATTTGCGCACGAGGGAACGCCGCTCCCCCTCCGACCACTACCCCGTGCTCGTACACATCAAGGCGGAGTCAGCGCAATAGCCTCCGTCTGCCCCATTCGCATCCTTATTCTCCACAGCGGACAGTCATAAAAAAGAACCACTACGCTGGCTCCCATTGCCTTCTTTGGGAGCCAGCGTAGTGGTTCTTTGTGTCTCCTGACCAGTGGATGATGCAGGAGGCCATATCATCGCCCTTGCTTGGGCTGTCTGCCCTGCGCGGAGCAATAGGGCAATGAAGATGAGGCTATGGTGCGACTCTTTGATTCGACTGCGCATTTCGCCTCAGAATGACCATTTTGAGGGGGCAGAATGATTGCATTGAAGGGTCAGAACGGTCACTTTGAGGGGCGGAAATGACCACTTGGAAAGCAAAAGCTCTGCCGAAGGGGCGCGAAGCTCTGATGTTTGCCTCGGCTTCACGCTTTCTGACTGTCCAAGACGATGGATTTCAGAGGGTTAGGACAGACGGAAAAAGATTTGTGCCGTAGGTTTTTGTTTTTCACGAGGGAGCTTAGCGGGCTACGTGACTGAATGAAAGACAAAAACCTACGGTGCGAGAGGTGTGAAGACATCCAAGTAAAACAGAAACACTGCCTTGCATTGAAAACTAATTTATAGAACCTACCTTATGTATGTATATATAGAGAGAGTGGAACATGGCGGGATTTATATCATCGGCAGGCGTTTTTCCGCCAGTCGGACTATATTCCTGCTTGCCTGACTGCGGCAAAGGGCGGAGAGGCCGAGGGTCAGGGTGCAAAGGTATGGAGAAATGGCTGAATCAGCGTGGAAAACGTGGATGTTTTTTTGTGCAATCGTCACAAATAAAGCCGGCGGAGCCTGCGCTTCCATGTGTGTCTGGGCGCAGGCTCCGCTTTTCAGGAACGTATGCCTTTTGCTTTGAAAAGATTAGTAGTCAGCGTGTTGCGGGTCGAAGTTCGTCCAGCCTTCCATCCAGTTGTCGCCAGCGCGGAAAGCCCCGACGTAGCTTACGGCTTCCAGCCATGCCGAGGTCTCGCCGTCGAAGGAGGCAGACGTCAGCAGGGGGCTGCCCACGGCGGGCATATACGGGCTGCCCACGCCGCCACCATCGGTCAGGCCCAGCGCGGCGGCCGTCTCGAAATACTGGTTGTGGAGCGTCGCCGTGCGGAAGAACGTGGAGGAGAAGGAGCACTGCTTCTCGTCGATGACGCTCTTGCCGGCGGCATCATACAAGACATCGTCGTACACCTTGTTGGCATCCGAGCCCAGAATGCCCATCTGCGCCATCACATTGTTGTGGAATCGCATCACGCCCGCCTCTGCCTGCTTCGGCGTGTCGCCCTTCTCGCCGTCGAGGATGAGGCCGACGGGCCATCCCACTGCCACGGAGTTGATGACGTTCAGGCGCGAGCTGCGGCGCAGGTGCATGGAGGCCTGGAAGCGTCCGAGGGCAGAGCCGTTGTTCGGATTGTAGCTGCCGCCGTTGATAAAGTCCGTCGTATTCTCAAACTGCACGCCGCTCTGCAGTGCGGGGCCTATGAAGGTCATGTTGCTGAACGTTGCCGTCGTGAAGGGCGTGGCGTTCGAGCCGCTCGCATTGTTGTCGCTCTCGAAGCCGTTGCTCTGCGATTTGTCGGCAATGCGTGCGTCGCGTACTGCCAGGCCATACTGCACGCTGCCGCTGTAGCCATTGTCGGTGTCGAAGTCATCGTCCCAGCCGTGGTATGCCACGAGGTATTTGCAGTTCACATTGCCGCCGAACCATTCAAAGGAGTCGTCGTTCGAGTAAGACACCTGCACATGGTCAATCTTCGTTGCGCTGCCCACGGAGCCAAGCGTCAGACCGTTGATTTCCTGATCGGGGTTGAAGGGATAGCCGGCAAACTCTATGCGCACATAGGAGATGATGCCCGAATTGTCGGCCGTCTGCTGTCCGCCGTGCTTGGTGCGCGGCCCGCCCTCAATCTGCATTTCGGCCTGATTGTTCAGTGCCTTTCCGCAGACGATGAGTCCGCCCCAGTCGCCCGGCCTGCGTTCGCCCGCCTTCTGTGCGGAGGTGAAGACGATGGGAGCCGTCTGCGAGCCCTGTGCGAAGAGCTTTCCGCCGCGTTCCACGATGAGCGAAGCCTTGCTCTGCCTGTCGCCCTTGATGATGGTGCCCGGCTCGATGGTCAGTTCTGCCCCGTCGGCAATGTACACCCAGCCCTTCAGCGTGTAGGTGCCGCGCTTCAGGGTCTGTTTGCCTGTGAAGACAAATTCTGCATCGCCGTTTCCTATCTGCCCTCCCTCGGCATTCTCTGTGCCGTCGGCGTTGAAGGTCAGGTGGTCGCACGCCTTCAGTCCGCCGTCCGTGGTCCAGACGTAGGCAGCGCCGGCGTCGTGGCCGTTCTCATTGTTCGTGTCGTCGTCGCTGCACGCCGTCAGCAGGGCAGTGGCAGCCAGGATGCCGAGGCATCCGTAAGCAAATTTTTTCTGCATAAGATGTATGAAAGAAAATAATGGATGGGATATGCTTTCCGTCAGAAATGCAGCACGAATGCCACATTGAAGTTTCGTCCGGGCTTGTATTCGCGCGTCGTCTGCGTGATGTCCTTCGTCTGCCCGCCCTGCAGCGTGACGGTGTCAAACTGCTTGTAGCGCACCTTCTCCGCCAGAATGTCGCGCACGCTGGCACGCAGCTCGAAGTGCTCCCCCCAGTTTTTCGTGAAGGAGAGGTCGAGCACGTTGCGCGGCATCTCGTAGCTGTCCGGCACGCGGGCGTTCTCGTCGCTCCCCGTGCTGCCCTCGCTGCGTCCCACGCCGATGATGCGTTTTCCGATGCGGTTGTAGAGCAGGGCCGCCGAGAGCTGCCGGCGGGCGTTCTGATAGAAGAGCCCGGCGTTCACCAAGTAGGCAGATTGCCCCTGCATGGGGCGATTCCTGAAGCGCGAACCCTCCTGGAATTTCACCTCGCTCTTGATGAGCGCGCCATTGAAGGAGAGGCTGAAATCCTTCAGCCCGATGAAGGCGAGGTCCTTCCGGATGTCGAGCTCAATGCCGTAGTTGTCGGCCTTGTCGGCATTCTCATACGAATAGATGAGCCCCGTGCCGCCCGCCACGGTGTAAGTCCACTCGATGGGCGAATCGAAATGCTTGTAGAACGCTGCCACCGTAATCTGTTCGCCTGCCGAGGGGAAGAGCTCGTAGCGGAGGTCGAGGTTGTCGATGTGGCACGTCTGCAAATCCACGTTGCCCTGCACATGGGAGGCAAGGGCGAAATCGTAGAACACCGATGGCGACACCTCGCGAAACTCAGGCCTGTTCGCCGTCCGCCCATACGAGAGCCGCAACTGCTGGCGCGCGTCGATGCGGAAAGTAGTGGCGAGGGTGGGGAAGAAGTCGGCATTGTCGTAGTCGCGCTCCATGGGGCTCACCTCATAGTCGCGCGTGTTCGTGATGAGCGTCATCTTGCTGTATTCAAATCTCACGCCGCCGTGAATGTTCCAGCGTCCGGCAGGCAGCGTCAGCGCAGCATAAGCCGCCCCGAGCAAGTGGCGCCCGCCATAGTTGTTGCGCATGTTCTGCTGCTCGATCAGGTGGAGCGCGCGGGCTCCCAGACATTCCGGGGCAGAGAGCAACTCCTGCATGTCCCATGTCCTGAAGTCCTGCGGCAGAGAGCTGTCAGCCAGCGGCCAGTTGTAGATGAAGGAGCGCGTGGTGTAGTCGCGGGAGCGCCGTTCGCCGTAGAGGCCCGTCTTCAGTGTGGGAGCCACGCGCGGCAGCCGGAAGGTGTGGGCGTCCGACACCCCCACGGAGGCAATATGTTCGCTGAGCTTCGTAAACTCGCGGTTGATTTCGTTGCCCGCCGTCAGCATCATCGTGCCGCGCTCCAAGGCATCGTCAGTGGTATATCTGCGGCGGTCAGGCAGCAGGCGGTTGGCAAACGAGTAGCCCCCCGCCCATTCCACCGTGCCATCCCCCCCGGCATACGTATGCTTGCCGCAGAGCTGCCCGTTGTAAGTCAGGCGGCTCTGGAAGAGATATTCCGCCCCCACCTCGTTGTCCGACTGAGCATTCACGCCCGTGCGCTCCGTGTAGCGGTCGGTCGAGAGCAGGTTCAGGATGTTCTTCATCTCCAGCTTGTGGTTCCCCGCGTTGTTCAGGAAAGCCATGTTGAGCAGAGCCCCCAGCCGCGTGTTCACGTTGTACTGGTCGTCCGTGCTTTGGCGGAGAAAGTTGCTGCGGTCGTTCGCCACGTCATACACGCCGAAGAGATTGTTCGTCATCTGCCTGTAAGCCCGATATTCGTGCGTATAGTCCAGCGAAGCCGTCGTCCCCGCCTTTCCCCGTTCGAGCGCCCAGCGTCGGTTCCAGTCGGCATGGAGCTTGAGGTCGCCCATCGGCGTTCGCGCCCGCGTCTTCCAGTCGTTGTTGAATCCGTTCTCTGCGAGCCCGATGCCGTTCTGCGTTCCCGTCAGCGTGGGGAGCGTCCCCCCCATGCCGCCCGGCATTCGCCGCAGCCCGCCGTCGAACCCGAGGAAGTCCGTGCGGCTCCCCTTGGAGGTCTTGAAGTCGGCGAAGTGCGTCTGGTCGTTCCAGTTGCCGCCCACCGATGCCGTCCAGCCGTTCTCCGAGGGAATATCCTTCGTGAAGATTTGAATGAAGCCCCCGCAGAAGTCGGCAGGATATTCCGGGCTTGGCGATTTCACCACTTGCAGATGGTCAATCTGCCCAGCAGGAATGACGTCGAACGAAAACGCCCGCGAGTCGGCCTCCGTGCTCGGCACGGCACCCCCATTTATCCATACGTTGTTGTAGCGTTGCGAGAGCCCGCGCACCATGACGAATTTGTTTTCGATGAGGCTGATGCCCGGAATGCGACGTATCACCTCGCCCGCGTTGCCATCCTGCGCCCGCTTGATTTCCTGCGCCGAGATATTGTTGACGATGATTTCGCTGCGCCGTGCATCGAGAATCATGGCGTTCGCCGTATTCTTGCGCTTCGTCTCCACCACTTTTGCCTCATCGAGCATCTGGTCGTCGCTTTCGAGCGGGATGGTCAGGCTCGTGGTGTCGCCTTCAGCCACGCTTCGAACGCCGTTCATCGTCAGCGTCTTGTACGCCAGATACCTCACCGTCAGCGTGTAAGAGCCGCAGCTCAGTCCGCTGATGCAGAAGTGCCCCGCTTCGTCCGTCAGGGTTCCCCGTTTCTGATTCACCACCACGGTAGCCCCCACCAGCGGTTCGCCGCTTTCGGCATCCACTACAGTGCCGCGCAAATCGTCGGCAGAGAGTTCGCCGCAGTTCAGCAGTAGCGGCAGGAGCAGTGCCATCGTCCGTTTGTCTTTGCTCATGGTTTGTTCTGTAATCTTTTGCAGCATATTTGTTTTTGCGCTGCAAAGGTATGCCCCCCGTATGTCAAAAACGTTTCAATGATGTGAACATCGTGTGACGCCCCTATTCCTCACTCCTCGGCTTCGCCTCTAATCGCTGTTTTACTTAACGCGGATTTAACAATAAGCATAAAGATGCAAGAAAATAGTTTAGGAGCGAGAATTTCAGTTTCAACTGTTTGTAAAGATACTCTATAGCCCTGCGAAGCCGAAAGTTCGTGGCGAAATGTGTTGAACAATCGCGGACTTGGAGCATTAAACGCCTTACAATGAAGAACTTCCATCAACAATCAAACGGCGACTCTGGCACAACGCGTCGTGCCGGAGTCGCCGTTTATGTAGTAAGCAGGCAATAAGCCGATTATTTTGCAGTAAGTATAGATAGAATGATTGCGGTCAGAACCGCACTTTTCTGCCCTGCGCATCAATATACACGCCCCGCGAGGGCTGAACGACGCGACGGCCAGAGGGATGCGTCCAGACGGACGGGACGGAAGGGAGGAGAGGCGGAGCCATGCCTGCTGCATCGTAATCCACGCGCACTACATTCGAAGCACGCGAACGCTCTGCACCGCGCAGACCATAGACGCGATAGTAGCAGGGAGCAGCAGAGAGATTGATGCCTTCAACTGGGAAGCTGCATCCGCTGCCCACCGTCACGGCCTCGAAGCCCGGCAGACATTCATAGGTCATGCTGCCACCGTGCTCCACGCGCACATCGTCGAGGGCAAGAGCGCCGCTGCCCAGACGATGATACGTGAGGCGGAAGCTGCGGCAGGCATCGGGCAGGAGCACCGTCCGCGTGCCATCGCCCATCTCCGAAGCCCACACCACGGTAGTTCCCGATGCCGGAGCCGTCTCCGTCAGCAGGAGCGTATCCAGCGGCTGCCACTCCGCGTCTTCGCCGCAGCGCACGTCGAGCGTGAGGAAGTTGCTCCCGCAGGGCGCATTGCGCTCGCGAATCCAAATGCTGAGGCGGCGAATGCCATCGGCAAAGTCGGCACTCTCCACTCGGCTCCCATCGGTGGGCATGGAGAGCGAGGGCGCGGCATCGCCATACGCCCCGCTGAGCGAGAGCGTCAGCTGGCAATTCGTGGCCCATCCCTCGGGCAATGCCTTGATGCCTCCCGTGAAATCCACCGTCGTCTGAGCCAATCCCGTCCGTGCGCCGTGCATCACATCGAGTGCGTAAGCCTCCGCATCAGCCATCGGCAGCCAGTTGGCGGTGAAGCCCTGTGCAGAAATGTCGGTGGCAACCAATGCCTGCGGAGCCTCGTAGGCAAAACCCGGCAAGGGCGTGACGACGGTCAGCCAGTCGGCATCAGCCCCCACCTCCTCCGCATTCAGGGCGCGGACGCGGACGAGATACGTGGCAGCAGGCGTGAGGCCCACGATGTCGCACGAGGTCTGCTGCGTGCGAAGCGGATGGTATGCCTCCAGAAAGTGCAGTTCGCCATCCTCCTCCGTGCCCACTTCCACCTCGTATGCCGTAGCTTCGGGGCAGGCCTCCCAGCGCACGACGAAAGCCGTGGGCTGCAAGTCAGTGATTTCCATGCCGCTGACGGCAGGGAGCGTAGGTTCGCCACCGTTCACCTTGAAGCAGACGTGGCCGTCCGCCTCGGTTATCTGCGTGAGCCGGAAGCCCAAGTCGCGCCCCGCATTGTCCGTCAGGGCAGGAATCGTGGTGGCAGAGAGGGCGGTGATGCCCGCCGTCCCGGGGAAGGCATCGCCGTCGCGCGTCTCCTCATTGCGGACATTGTCTGCTTCTACGAGGTCGATGCCTTGCAGCGAAGAGGCGTTCACGCGGTTGTGGTCCCAGAGCTGCTGATCGTAGGTGATGTGCCAGACGAGCATACCGTGGCCCGGGAGATAAGCATCCCACCCCTCCTTCTGACGATTCTCCAAGACGAAAAATTCCCCCTCGCCCTGCTGCGTGGGGATGAGCAAGGCGGCATTGTGACGGATGGCAGGCAGACGGACGTCGGCAGGCTGGACAGAGAGGGTCTGCGGAGCGAGCCATCCCATGCTCATACGCTCATAGGCCGAGAAGGCGGGCGGCGTACGGCTGTTGTTGTTGTAGCTGCCGATATCCATCAGCGACCACGAAGCGGGGGTGAACTGCCCCGACGACTCCACATCGTAGAGGTCAGGGAATCCGAGCACATGGGTGAACTCATGGCAAACCACTCCGATGCCCTCCAAGTGCATTTCGCGCGTCTGCGTGGCAGCATCGTAGATGGGTCTCAATTCGTTCGAGCAGGCATAGCGGTTGACGCGCATCCCATCGAAGAAGAACTCCCGTCCGGCTATCGTCTCCACCTCTGCGGCATGCTGCCAGATGGTGTAGGCCTCGCCACCGTTGGCCTCACCCAGCCCGGCGTAGAAGACGTAGATATTATCGACTGCCCCATCCTGGTCATAGTCGTACCGGGTGAAGTCAATGACATCGTCGAGTTGCCGGCAGGCTTCCACCACCATATTCCAGGCATTGAGGTCGCCGCCCGGGAAATTCTGGCCATAGAAACTGATATCCTTCTCCAGTTCTACGGGTCCGAAGACATCGAACGTGAGGTCGTAGCAGCCCGACGAGGAGTCGAGGAAATAGTCGCGCACGCTGCCCGTAGCCCCGTCAGTATCGAAGCCCGGCTTGTTGAGCATATCGTCGAAGAGGCTTCTGGGGTCGGGGTGGCTGAAGGTTGTGGCCTCGCTGCCAGAAGTCTGAGGGAAGGTGACCAGAATGGCGAGCGAACGCTGCTGCCCCGTCGTGGGGAACGCCCTCTGCCGGGGTTTCCCCGTGCAGGAGAGCACTCGCTGCCGGCGGGCGGAGCGTCCCTGCTGCAGAGCCGCCTGAAGCGTGGCGGAGCGGTCGATGCCTGCTATGAAGGCTTCCGCCTCGGCATGGCGACTGCCCGCATCGGCCGCCCGGAGCCCCGTGCTGACGAGCGCATCGCCCTGCGGCAGAGCGAAGTAGAAATATCCCGCCTGCTCCACGAGCGGCAGACTGTCGGGGGTGATGAAGAAATGATGAAATTCATCGCCCAGCTGCCTCACCGTCAACCTGCTGCTGTCGGGCTGGACGACAATTCGGGGGAGAGGGTCGGCGGGGAGGGCAACGACGCACTGCCCACTGATGCCGGCGAGGGCGCACAGCAGGGAGCGCAGCAGTGCTGAAAGAGATGGACGAAGGTAAGGCATCTTGAAAAGGCTTTATATTTTATATATAGAGGAACGGGTATAAATAAGGAGCAGGTATAAATAAATAGGGGAGCGGGGTGTTTGTCAGTGCTTGGGTACCTCTTCAGCAGAAACACCCCGCTTCGGCATTATTGGCGCACGAGCACCTTCCGGCCGTTGAGCAGATAGAGGCCGGCGGGAAGTGTCAGCCGTCGGCTGCCGCGGCCCTGATAGAGCGTGCGTCCGAGTGCATCGGTCAGGCGGACATCGAGGGCGTCAGGAGCCAGAATGTCTATCCATCCGCTCCCTGCACGATACGTCAAGGCAGGCGCAGCGACGACAGGTCGGATGCCGGTCAGACTCGCCTCTACCGCTGGCGAGAGGATGCTCTCGCCCTCGTTATAGACAACGGAGACTTGATAACGGTGCACAGCATCGCCACAGTCAGCATCGCGATACGAGGGTTCGGCCAGCGGAGTGGCCGTCAGACATTCGCCGTCGCGATAGACATGATAGCCCAACAGCTGGAGCGTGCCCGCCGCGCGGCGGTAGGTGATGTCATCAAGGAAGAGGATATACTGGTCGGCAGAGATGCAGCGTATGGCGAAATAGCGGGCAGAGGCAGGGATGTCGAAGGCATATTCCTGCCAGACGCCCGGCACCGTGATGTCCGCCCCCACTTGCACAAAGTCGGAGGCAGCGGTGCCGCCGGTGGAATAGAGCGTCTGGATGACCTCGTTCGTGCCGTAGTACGTGTGGTCCGGACTCTTTGCCCAGAATTTCACCGTCTGTCCGCCCTCTACGCGGGGCGAGATGAGCCAATCGTCGTTGGCGGCATAGCGTCCGACGGTAAAGGCGGCAAGCACCTGACTGCCGGAATGCGGTGCCCAGACGCCGGAGCCCAGACCCGCCCGGGCAGGGGAGAACACCTGATAAGCCATGGGGAGCCCCACATTGTCGTATTCGATGTAGTTGCCGTAGCCATCCTGAATGCCCGTGGTGATGCGTCCGTCGCCATCGTAGAGCGTCCACTGTCCGATGTTCTCAATGGTGAAGGCGGTGTAGTTCTCGAAGTCTTCCGTCACGTCTTCAGCAGGCGCAGCGGCATCGCCCAGGTCGGGAGCCTGCCAGCGCAGCACGCACGCCCCCTCCTCTACGGAAGCCTGGAGCGTTTCGACGTAGGGCAGACCGGGAAGCACTGTCACCGTCAGCGGTTCGGTACGATTGTTGGTGGCCAGCTGGTCAGCCCCCCAGACTATTTCGGCCTCATAGATGCTCGATTCCTTGGCATCACTGTTCGGCACATCGGTCAGCACGACGGCACCCTCGGCATCGGGCTCCAGCGTCTCGCCTGCCATGCGGCAGACTTCGCGGCCATCGCGGAGCAGACGGACATCATAGCCCACGGCAGGCAGAGAGCCGCGGTTGGCATAAGAGAGGGTGAAGCGCAGCGTCTCGCCCACCTTCACCGATTTCACCGGCGTTTCGAGCGAAAGCACCTGAAGGTCGTGGTCGAGCCAGTCGATGACGCTGATGTGGTCGAGGTAGAAAGCATTCATCAGGGCCTCCGACAGATGGCTTTCGCCCTGGAAAACCAGCTGCACATCGCCCAAGATCTGATAGTCTTCCAGTCCGAACGTGTGGCAGCGCCATTCGCCCTGCTCCCCGGCGGTGTCGGCCGTCAGGAGTTGTCCGAGCGTATGGGTGCCCCCGTCGGCATCGCGGAGCAGCACGGTGAGGGCGTTGCGCCCCAGAGGATGGTGGAACATCCAGAACCGCAGCGTAGGATGCACCCCGCTCAGGCTGATTTTGGGCGAGACGAGTTTGGCGCCACCCTCGGGCAGGGCATTGATGAACGCCACCATGCCGCCATCGGCATCCTGCGGATCGGCGTAGCTGCCATAGCCCATCAGGCTCCACTTCACGCCGTCGAGTTCCTGCAGATTCCAAGGCTGGAAGTCGAGGCCGCGGTGTGAGAACGATTCTTCGAAAGGCATGGCAAAAGCCCGTCCGAGGAAAAGCGTGTCTGACTGGCAGAGCGGCCCCTTGCCCTTCAGGCTCCGCGGACGGATGCTGAACCACGTCATGCTCTGACCCTCAACCGGGACACTGACGGAGGGTTCATACGTGCAGGCGGTCAGCGTGGTGGTGTTGCCGGCCACGTCCGTCACCTCATATTTCACATTCGCAGGGTTGACGTAGCCGCCGTGGGTGCCCACCGTGGGCGCATCCCACGTCAGGCGCACGGTGCCATTCCCCAAATCTTTCAGCGCGATATCCGTAACAGGGCCGGGCGTGTCTTCCCCGACATAGACGGTGGTGGCAACTTCGAGGCCGTCGCCCCAATCGTTCGCAGCGACGACGCTGTAGGTGTAGTTGCCCGCCAGCGAAGGTTCGTCGGCCAGGAAGAGCGTCTGCCCCGGCGTGCAGTCGTCAATCGTCCCCACCAGCTGCTTGCCGCGATAGAGTTTGACGCTGCTGAGCTTCGTCAGGGGCGTTCCGTCGATGGCATTTTCGGGGAGCTGGAACCGGATGGTGGCTTGCAGTCCGCCCTCGGGTGCAGCCTCCGCCGTCAGAGCCGCAGGAGCTGCAGGAGCATGTATGGAGGCCTTCTGGGTCAGAGCAATGTTGTCGAGCGTCAGACAGTCGCCCGCTTCATACGTGCTTTCCGCATGAAACCCGATGAAGCATAGATTGGCATCGGCAGGCTGGAAGCGCGCGGTGAGGGTCTGCGCATCGGAACGTGTGATGGCAGTCGTGGGCAGAAGGGTGCGTTCCATCGATGCTGCCTCGGGGCGCGGGGCGAGATGGATGGAGAGGAGGTCGGTATAGCCGTCCGTCGTGGAGGCATCCGCCGTCAGCTCGTAGAGATATTCAGGGTCGAGGCGGAAGGGAGGGGTGATGAGCCAATCGTCGGCAGCATTTCCGCCCTCGTCGTAGCTATATACCACGCTTCCCGCATCATAGTGCCACGTGGTCTCATCGGCATTGGCATCGACGATGGTGTAAGCCCCCAGTGCGGCGGCCGTGTTGAAGCCCTCCTGATACGGCACTCCGGCAGCCTCGCCCAGCACCATCTCTGCGCTGCTGGCCACACCGCCCTTCTGATTGCCCCACCAGGATTCCACATCGTAGGAATAGACACCGTAGGCGCGGATGACTTCCGTCTCGGTGCAGTGAGTGTCGGTGCCTTCGTAGATGGTGATGCCATCGGGCTGGCGGACGACGCGGTAGCTGATGGCCGCGGCATCGATGTATCCGCCGTGGAGTCCCTGTGCGGCATCCCATGTCAGCGTCACCCTGCCGTCGGATTCCAGCGTGCCCACCACGTGGTCCGCAACGGGGACATCGGCTCCAATCCATACCTCCGCATCGGCTATCGGACTGCGGCCTGCGGCATTGCTGACATCTACTTTCAGCAGATGGGCTCCCGAAGTGAGCGTGGCAGGGAGGCTGACGGTGGCACCGGGGGCGCAACTGCCCGTGCCGGCCTCTTCATTGTCGATGCGGATGCGATAGCTGAGCGTGCCCTCCAAGGTCGCGCCGCCGAAGGTGCTGACGGGGGCATCGAAGACGATGGTGCCCGAGGTGGCACCCTGCGGGAAGTCGGCACGGGGAACCGACATTCGTCCCGGAGCATCAGGGAGCGTGAAGGGCGCGGTAGTGAACAGGCCCGTAAACTCATAGCGGTCTTTCACTTCCGATAGCATCGTGACGCTGCCATTGGCCGTGTTGACCTCGTAGAGATACACCGGATGGTCCGTGCCGTGGGGCGTGGCCACCCAGAAGAGGCGGCCCGTAGCATAGTCGAAGGTGGCAGACTGGGTGTATTTGATGTTTTGCCCCGTGCTGCCGACGACGGTGAGTCGGGCCGTCTGCTTATCTACGCGGTAGAGATTCCCATAGACTCCGATGCCGTAGAGTTCGCCCTGGCGGGAGCAGGCGAGCGTGAGGAGTTCCTCGTCGAGGGGTGCTATCTCCTCCACCTCGCCGGAATATTCATCGAGGATTCCGAGCCGGTAGGTGTTCACTCCGCCGGAGGAGCTGAGTCCGAAGCAGCCGTAGATGCGGTCGTCCACAGGGTCGTAGGTGAGGTCGGTGGCAATGGCTCCTGTGGTGTCGAGATATTTCTCGCGGAGGAGTTTCCAGCCATCGTTGACATCGTAGGTGCGGAGGGCTACGCTGATGCCATCGGCATACGTGGTGTGCTGGATGAGATGATATTTGCCGTCGATATATACTCCGCCGCCGTTGGCAAAGAGTTTCGGGTCGAGTTTGACGGCTTCGTGTCGGGTGGCATCGCCGTCCGTGATGGCATAAATGCCGTAGGGCGGCTGTGCCAGGTCGCCCCATCCGGTGGCATAGATGACGCTGCCATAGAGGGTGGGGATGTGGTCTGCAGCCTCCGTTGCCGGCAAAGCAGCCGCTGCGGTGGCTCCTGCGCCCAAGCCATACAGCCAGGCAGCGAGGGCGAGGACATATGATGACTTCATGTTCGTCATGAGATTGTGTGAGAGTATGTTTCCGGAAAGAAAAAAAGTGAGATGCGGGAAGGGGAATGCTTCGGGCAGAAGTTTCCCCTTCCTCTTCATCTCACATTTGCTAAAGTAGGGTTAAGTAGGTATGCAAAATTATTTATATAATCCTTGGTATAAATACCTTCGTTTTCTCGCCATGGCAGAGCTCAAACAAGTTTGGCTCTGCTCATCTGGCTTAACGAAAACGTTGCACCGCCTACTGCGCATTATCAGCAAGTGACAACAGTCGAGTAGGAGTCACTACACTCCTTTATGTCACATACTGGTTATGCATCACTAATCAATACAATCATTATAAAAATAATTTTGCACACCTACTTATGCCGTAAAAACACAGGCGGGTCAGCGGACGCGCACAGTGACAGCGGCGGCATGGTCCACCTTCACCACATAGTAGCCAGCGGGAGCAGCTATGCGATGCCGTGCGGCGGCAATGCCCGTGTGGAGGCAACGGCCGTCCATGCCATAGATGGCTACGGATTGTCCGTCAGCACCTTGTACGCAGAGATAGCCGACGCCCGTCTCGACGTTCACTTCAGCGGCCTCCACGCGGTCGATGGATGTGTTCTTTACGCTCACCTCGTTCGAATAGAGCGATTCGCCCTTATCATAAACGGCGGTGACGCGGTAGAGGTGCGTCTCGTTTTCGGCAGTCGTCATGTCTTCCCATACGCTTTCGGGGAGCGGTTCGCCATTCATGCGCTCGCCATCGCGATAGACGTTGTAGCCCATGAGGGAGATTTCCTCAGCCGCCGCACCAGCGGGGATGTAGGTGACATCGTCGATGAGGAGGGCGAACTTCGCTTCGCTGACGCAGCGGATGGCGAAATATTTCGCACCGGCAGGCAGCAGTGCCTTCACTTCCTGCCAGCCCTTTACATTCGTCATCTCGTACGTCTCGCCAATCTGCTTGAAGGCGTCGAGCTCAGGGGTCGTGGTAGAACAGAGCACCTGGAACTTCTCCGGAACGTAGGGCTCGCCCATACCCGTCTTGGCATAGAAGGAGATGGTCTGCGCCGTACCGTTGAGTTCGGGCGAGATGAGCCAGTCATCGTTGTTCACCTCGGTGATACCGCCGTTGGGCGAACCACACTTGAACGCCACGAGCATCTGCTCGCCGCTGTGGGGGTCCCAAGAGCTGAAGGGAATGCCAGCCTCCGTAGCGTTGAACACTTGGAATGCCATAGGCTCGCCGGCGTGGGGGTATTCGAGCGGACCGAAGGCTGCGTCGAGCGTGATGCGGATGGTGCGCTGCCCATCTGCGTCCACCGTCTTCCAGCTGCCGAAGTCGCTGATGGCGAAGGCGGGATAAGCCTCAAACGTCTCGGTGGTGCGCTTGGCAGGCATGTCGGCAAAGTTCGGTTCCTCCCAGAAGAGGCGGATACGGTCGCCCGTCCAGACGCCTTGCAGATTCGTCACGCGGGGATATTCAGGGAGAATGATTTCCACCTTTGTCGCGTTCGACACATTGTTGGCAGGATTCTCATCGTCGGCTGCCACAATCTGTGCGGTGTATTCGCTGACCTCGCTGTCATCGATGGTCGGCACATCCTGCAAGGTCAGTTCGATGGTGGCATCGACGGGGATATCCAGTCCCTCCACACTGCTGCACAGCTTGCCGTTCTTCAGGAGTTCCACCTTGTAGTCGCTGCCCTTGACGAGGGCATTGCCCATATTGCGGAGGGCGAAGCTGAAGCTGCCCTTCTCGCCCACCTTAATCTTCTCCGGGCCTCTCAGCTCGTTGGCCTGAAGGTCGAAGGCGAGACCCTCGGCGATGGCAAAGTTGTCGAACGACGTGATGTCTTCATACGTCTCTACAGCCACGCCCTGGAAGGCGATGCGCACGAATTGGTTCTGCTTCCATGCGCTTAGGTCAAAGGTATAGCGGTGCCATCCTGCCTCTGCCTCGTCCATCGCGATGGTCTTGAGCAGGGTGTAGTCGCCATAGTCGGCAGAGAGCTCAGCCTTCAGCTGGTCTTTCTTGCCCGTGAGGTAAACCCAGAAGGAGAGGAGGGGCTTTTGCAGATGGGCAACGCTGATTTTCGGAGAGATGATACGGCTCGACGCACCCAGACGGCTTGCGCTGAAGTTGAGGACACCGCCGTCGCCATCCTGCGTGCCGGAGGCAATCACGGAGCCATCGCAGGGCGTCCAGCGTGCCTCGCCGATTTCGCCGTTCACCATCTCGGGCAACCAGGGTCCGCTGTTCATCGTCACGCCGGGGAACGACTCTACGACGGGAGCCTCAACGGGTTCGCCCGCAATCGCCACGACGGTCTGCCAGACCTGGCGTCCGCTGCCTGCACTGTTCTCGGCATATACGCTGTAGGCCTGATAGGTCTGTCCGGCAGAGATGTCCAGCCATTGGCTGAAGGTGCGCTCGTAGGTTGATACTTCATCGCCGGAATAACCGTAGGAGACGAAATAGACCAGGTCATCGGGATTGACGTAGCCGCCATGCTGTCCAACCTCGGGGGCATCCCATGTCAGCACCACGAGTCCGGGTTGCTCCATGTCTTCCACAGCCTTGAGGTTTCTCACGGCGGCGGGAGCATCCAGACCGATGTATTTGCTATGGCTGACCACATCGCCCTCCGTGCCATCGCTGACGGCAGTGACGACGTAGGTGTGCATGCCCGTCGTCAGGCCCTCGGCGTCGGTATATTCCACGTGGGTGCCGGGAGCCTTGTCGCTGATGCGTGCCACTTCGTTGCCGTCACGGCGAACGATGCAGTAGTCAACGGCTGCAAGCGCATTGCCATTGATGCTGCGGGCAGGCACGTCGAAGGCGATGGTGGCTGAGAGCGCACCCTTGTCGCCCGGCGTCACCACCACATTGGCAGGAGCCTCGGGGGCAGTGCCGGGGGTGACCGTCACGCTGACCTTGTCCACATACACCGTGCTCATGTCGGGCTCGCTGCAGCACTGTACGGCGAAGTAGTAGATGCCGTCGTGCTCAGGCTTGAAGTCGCCGCGCAGAGAGTGCAGGCGCGGCTCGTAGGTGATGTCGGTGGGAGCCACGAGTTCCACGCGTCCATTCTCGCCGTCATAGTCGGGCGACTCGGCCACATAGGCTGCCAGCCGCTCCACGAGCGAGGTGTTGTGGGCCACGATGTCGAAATGATAGAGCTGCCCGGCCTTGAGTTCCATGCCGGGGAGCACGAGATAGTCGTCGCCGCCGTTCTTCGCATTGTAGCGGTAGGAGGCTGTTCCGCCGGAGATGGTCCAGGTGGAACCGTCATTGTTGGCATCGATGATATTCCAGATGGCATAGTCGTTGGCACTGCCCGTGAAGTCGTCGGTGAAGGGCACGGCGGTCTTTGTGCCAATGGTGATGAGGTCGGAGGCAGTGGCCGGACTTTCCTTGCCGTCCCTGATGGCCTTCACCTCGTAGTAGATGGCGCGCTTGGCGCCTCCGGCTATTTCATCGACGAACAAGGTGCCGCTGCCTTCATAGACGTTGAGGGCATCGGGCTGCCGCGTCACGCTGTAAGTGAGCGTGGAGGGGTCGATGGCGGCGCCGCTCTCGTCCGTGGAGGGAGCCACCCAGCTGACGCTGATGCTTGCCGAAGCATCGGTGTTCGAAATCATCTGCACGGCTACCGTAGGGGGTGCGAGGGGGGCTGCCGCTCCTGCGAAGCTCTCCGTGGCGGACACGCGGCTGACGGCATTGCCATCGCTGACCGTGAGGCTGACGCGCAGGCTGCCCTCGCCCTCGGCGCTGATGCTCTCGCTCACCTTGCTGCCAGCCGCTGCCGAACCCGTCTTTGCCAGTTTGCCATTGACATAGAGGGCATAGGAGAGCGTGCCGCTAAGGCTTTCGCCGCCCGCATTCTGAGTGGGGAGGGTGAAGGATGCCGTTCCCGCATTGCCTGCGAAGCTTGCCGTCAGGTCGGCGGCGGGCAGCGGGGCATACACACGCACGGAGGGGTCCTTCAGCGTGGTCAGGCCCGTTATCTGGTCTTCCGTCCAGGTGCCGTAATAGCCCAGGTCGGTCACCAGCGTGCAGTTGCCCGTGGCAGGGTCAATCTCATAGGTCATCCAGTCTGCCATGTTGTCGAGCGTATGCCAGAAGATGTGGCCCGTGGCCTCGTCGAAGCAAGCCGACTGATACCAGGCTACGACGTCATAGTCGAAGAGCCGCTTGATGGTGTTCGTCTCGCCCGTGGCCTTGTCGATGGTGTAGAGCGTGCTGCTTCTTCCCAAGCCGTAGAGCGTGCCGTCCGGGGCGGCGGCGATGGCCACCATGCGCTCCGGCATCGTGCCGATGATGATGGGCTCGAAATAGAAGGTGGAGGGAGAATCGAAGGCGATGTAGCCAAACTGGTCCACGTTCGTATATTCTTCATTCCAGAATACGCCGTAGAGCGTCTTCTGCGTGGGGTCGTAGGTGAGGTCGCTGGCGATGTTGGTGTACCAGACGGCGTAGTAGGTCTTGCTGAGTGCCCACTCGGCGTTGGTGTCGTAGAGATTCAGGGCAACGGGGAGCACGAGCGTGCCATCATTGTTCTCCGTGAAGTTCTGTCCGTAGTAGATGCCGTCGCCATAGGTTCCGCCGCCATAGACGCGGATGCCTTCCTTCACGCAGCTGAAGGAGTTGGCATCATAGGGCGAATAGGCATAGATGCCCTCGCCCACATAGTAGGTTTCGGAATAACTGTCGATGATGCTGCCATAGAGAATCGTCGATGCTGATGCTTCGGCCTTTCGCGGAGCCTGCACCTTGCGCGGCATGACGTCGGCCCGCTGCTTTCTCTTCTCCCGCATCACCTTCTGCGTCTGCTCGAAGGTCAGGGGCTTCTGTGCTGCCAGACCTTGGGGCATAGCGAGGGCCAGTGCCAATGCTGCTGCACCGAACGCTGGCTTTACCAGTGTTTTTTTCATGTTGGTTGGGGAAATGTTTGTTGTTGAATATTTGGTTTTTGTGTATGTCTTTGTCTAAAATCTTCGTTTGAAGCCGCAAAAATACAAAAAAACTCCTCTTCCACCAATTTGCTCCCCCCATTAGTCGCCCCATGCGCGCGCAGTGAGCGCATCTTTGCGTGTGGCAGCTATCAAAACGGCAGGTGATGAAAATTATTCTTATGCAATGTATGCACTTTATGCAATGTATGCACTGTTTGGATGCAGGTTTCAGTCTTGGCATCAAGGAGCATCGCGGCCATGCGATAGGCGAATCATGACTGTCTTCAAGGCTGAAAGATGCACCATAGAGAGCGTTCAAGCAGGCAAGCCATACAAACATGCAAGCCATAAAATCACTTCTGTTGCCTACTTGTAACTGAGCAGTGCATCATAGTCGTAGCCGTGTTGCGCAAACACTCGTCGAACATATTCTACTTGCGATTCGCCTCTTGCCACCTGCCTTTCATGGCTGTCATTGCTGTGTTTGCCAATGCTATGGCTGCCAATGCTATGGCTGCCAATGCTATGGCTGTCAATGCTATGGCTGTCAATGCTATGGTTGTCATTGCTATGCTGAGGAGAATCGTCAGCTGAATCTGCCTGACAGGAGGCCATATCCCCATTGCCATTGGCAGCGCGAGGAGCAGCGGCGGCGGGACGACAGTCCGTCAGCGGCTCCGTCTCCCAGGTTCTCTGCTTCAGGAAGTTGCTGAATTTCCTGCGGTATTGCTTGTAGGGGCGCAACTCCACGTAAGCCTTGATATACTCGATGGCTGCCCGCCGCTCATCGTCCTTCAGCGTGTCCCAGACGGACTGTGCCAAGACGCTGTCGCCTGCCGGCTTGTCGTAGAGGCTGTATGCCCGCTCAAACGAGAGGTCTTCGGCGGTGCTGTCTGGCATTGCTGTATGCAGGTCTGCTGCCGCCGCTGCTTTTCCCATCGGCATCTCCATGCTGGCAGCCATTTCATCATGCTCCGCCTTCTCAGTTATAACCTCCTTCTCCTTTTCCGAACCTCCCTCCATCTTCATTTCTTCTCTCACACTCTCATCATCATGATGATTGATAATAGAGTTATTATTATTGTTATTATTGTTATTATTGTTATTGTTGTTATTATTGTTGTTATTATTATTGTTGTTATTGTTGTTATTATTATTGTTGTTATTGTTGTTGTTATTATTGTTGTTATTATTGTTGTTATTATTATTGTTATTATTATTATTGTTATTATTATTATTGTTATTATTATTGTTATTATTGTTGTTATTGTTATTTAGGGGATTGTGGGAAGATTTGGTCATGACGATGCAGTCATCGCTGTTACGCATCGGGCAGTTACTCATCGGTTTTGACGCGGAAGTTTTGGCAGACGAGCCGCTGCAGCGAGTCTGATATTTCGCCGCATCGCGGTCGAGCGCGGCACGCAGCAGATGGAACACCGCCATCAGCACACGGTTCTTGAACTGCGGCATTTCACCGCAAGCCGCATAGTTCATCAGTGCAAACATGAGGTTTCCCATGCTCACTGCCGACAGGCATTTCAGTGCCTCCAGATTGTCGAGGTGCAGGATAATGCTTTGTATGCGTGGTTGTATCATAATTGTTTTGATTAGAATAATTATTTTGAAATTTTATCGCAAATATAACAAATTAACTTTCTTAAATCAAAACATTTTATCCAACTTTCTTTCAAAAAAGTTCAGTGTTGCAATCATTTCGCACACCTGCATTTTGCATTTCGAGCATTTCGCATTCCACTTCACGCCCCGACTGCATCGGGAAAGAACGTTGGGAGAAACGCCGGGAAAGTGGTCAGTATGGGGCGTGACAATGATGATAAAGAGGGGCAAAAATAAGCAGAATGAGGGAGCAAAGCGACCACACGCGGAGAGCATTTGCAAGGCGAACGACGGAATTGGCAGGCAGCCAAGATTAACGCAGCCTCCCTCCATGAACGCAGGTTTTGTGGCGTTTTGCTTTTTTCGGAAAAATTTTTGCGGTTATTTTCTTTTAATCGGAAATATTCCGTGTTTTTACGCCCGGACTATAGACCCTTTTATCCCTGTCTTGTCGTGGGGAAGCGTTTCTTCTTGCCTTGGCCTGCCTTGGCAAACGGAAACGGCAGTATTCCACGCTTGAACCTAAATGCAACACTTAACTATCTGTGTATCTGCACTTATATATAGTGAAAGGGCTGTTTTGATACCATTTATTTCTCATCATTGTTTAAGTCACTGTTTCCCCTTACACGAATTGAAATCGATAATAGAGCGTATTATACCTCCACTATTTGCAGTTTGCATTTATTAACGCTGTCCACATACAATATCCAGCAGTTCAATGGCTATGAATGAGTCGGCGATTCGTATCACGTTGTTCTCTTCTGTGTTGTAACCAAAGAAGTTGATGCTGCCGTACCAGACTGTGGATTTATCAATTATCGCACATTGCGCTGACAGGGTTTCGTCGCATTGTACTTCTATGCCATACGCCACTAATTCTTGATCGCTATCACCTTGTTCCTTGACCCAGACAACAATTTCAATACCATTGGTCATAAGATCTCGTAAAAGATATAATAATCGAGGGGTGTATTTGTACTTTATCTTCTGACAGGAGATGACTATGCTATGTTTGGCTGCAAGCAGGTCTTGACGGAATGGTTCTGAAAAAGTCTGACCATCGTAAATCAATTCTCGCTTTGAAACGCTGTTTCCTTCTGTTGGCTTCGTGACACCATAACCCACAGATGCGTACCCTCTCAATCGCTTTCTATACATGGAATCGCAGAGGGGAATGCGTATGTCAACATAGTCAAAGATGCGCACCTCATTCTTTCCCTCATAATCCCGATGCAATCTGCCTGCATATTGGGCTATATTCCCTTTCCATGAAATGGGTAGTGCAAGAAACAGCGTGTCAAGTCTGGGATAGTCAAAGCCTTCACCGATGTATTTGCCTGTGGCAACTATGACTAACGTATCGGATGCGGGAATGTTCTCTAATTTTTCCATTGCCATCCTCTTCTCTTTCGCAGAATCTGCACCGACAAGACTGACTACATTCATTGCATGAGGCTGCAACAGTTCTGCCAGAATTCTCACATGGGATGTCAAGTTGGTAAGGATGATGGGAGTCCGTTCTTCTGCAATTTCCTTTTTCACATCCTCTATGATGAGCTTGTTTCTCACTTCGTCTGTCGATAAAGCCTCTATGGTTTGAGTATATGTTTTGTTGTCGGGCAAGACATTGCGGAAAGATGTGAAACGCGGTATTAGGGTACGGACAAAGTTCTGCCTGTCCATCTGGATTTTTGCATCTGCAGTATATCGTATCTTTCCACATTGCATAAAGATGATGGGCTGATGTCCGTCCTTGCGTATTGGGGTGGCAGTAAGTCCATAAACGTAGTGAGCGTTTACTTGTTTCAACACCTGTTCAAAACTTACGGACGAGGCATGATGACATTCGTCGACAATCACCATACCGTAGTCTCTAACGAAAGGTTTGACCTCGTTGTTTTCCAAGCATGATTGTATCAAGGCAATGTCAATCACTCCATGAAGAGAGTCCTTTCCCGAGCATCGTTCCCCTATGGGAGAAGGAATCTTTTTCCGTCGCCTTGATTTGTCCTCTACAACTTCGCTTATTTCCAAGAAGTCGTTCAATTGCTTCTTCCACTGGTTAAGAAGAGATTTCCTGTGCACCAATATCAACGTGTTCACTTTCCTTTGAGCAATCATCGCAATGGCAAAGATAGTTTTCCCAAAAGCCGTTGTGGCAGACAGTGTACCAATAGGATGAGGAAACATAGAGGACATGGCTCGTTGTTGTTCTTCACGAAGTTCACCTTTGAATGACACATCGATGGTTCGCCCATGGCAGGTCTTGTCATCTATGGAGTATCTCACATTGTTTGCCTTAAGCAACTCCACCACATCATCCTCGCATCCACGAGGCAGGGCTATATATTTGTCGGTCAGTTCCGAGCATGAGATAATACGCGGGACATCATAAGTTGACAGCCGCATACCTTGCTTTGCATAAAACTCCGGATTATGGAAAGCCGCCATTCGCTTGAAATAGTTGACAGCCTTTGCCGAAAGACAAGCCAAAGGAATGTACAGCATGTTTCCCCTTGTCAACGTTATACTTGACGGGAAATCTGACTGGTCAATAGTCTCTGGCTTAGGAGTTTCCCAAGGTTTTCCCTCGCTACTTTTTGTCAATTCGCCCAATGTCGAAGCGTGTTTCTGAAGAATAGCATCAATGGTTGCCTCTGACAGTTTCTGAACACCGAGAAGGAATGCCCATTGGTCGGGATATGGCTTGAAGTTTCCATCTACAAACACGCTGTTGCCATTCCTTCGAGCCTGTCCTTGTAGGGGTAGAGCTACGAGGTTCCCCAATCCACCATCGGGCAAAGTGTCTTGGTTGGGGAAAAACCTGTCGTACGATTTAAAGGATAGATGTACCTCCTTATTCATTGCCTCTGATAGAATTGACTTTCCCAGTCGTCTTGCTTTAATGGCTGCTATGGCAGTGTCAAAGAACACCCACACGTGTGCCCCATTGCCGGAGCGTGACCGTTCAATGTAGCAAGGAACGCCCCATTCCTTGCATACACTTGTAAAGGCAAGCACATCTTTCTGATACCCATGCTCACAACTCTTGTCATCGAAATCAGTACAGAGGAAATAGCAGGTACTACCACTCGATATCGGATATAGGCCAACTACGTCACGGCCATAGGCATCCTTGCCTGCAAGGTGGTTGAAGATATGTTCGTATGATAGTGGAGCGAACTTCCGGTTAGGACATTCTAAACATTTGTATTTCCGCTTGTCGCAGAACTCTCGGTTCCATTCCCGTTCGCATACTGGTTGATAGCCAGACTTCTTAGTTGTATCGCTATACCATCTTTGGGCAAACACATCCTCACGACCTTTGAATAGGCCTTGAAACAACTCAACCTTTTCTTGCAGAGAAAGGTGGATGGTTGAAGCCGTTGGCTTTGAGGATTGGGACGCTGTAAGGTTTCCATCATGAGCACACGCCTCAAATGGTATGCCATGTTCGGCAAGAAGAGACCTCAGCTGTTTGTTCTCTTCTTCCAACTCGTGCAATCTTTTCATGAGGGTGTCTGCATCCATAATTGTAGTCTTACAAGATTGTTTTTTGCGCCACTTCTATGGCATCGCGTTTCAGAATCAAGTCATTTTCATCCCCTAAAGCGTCTATTATCTTGTCGGCAAGCCATAGTTTCAGCATCTCGTTTTCATCCTGATGCAGCAATTCTGCAAGTTTAATCACCTGCTCTCGTTTGGCTCGTCTGTCTCCACGCTCAATCTTACTGAACATGGGGGTATCAATCTCTAATGCAGCTGCCAGCTGGCGTTGCAACAAACCTTGCTCGTCTCTGAGCTCTCTGATTTTGTCTCCGAATAACATATCTCTTTTTTT
>CALZJF010000035.1 GCA_945787885.1 uncultured Bacteroidales bacterium
CGCCGCGCCGCCGCCTACATGCGCTGCGCCCTGCCGCACAGGGACTTCGCAGGGGCCAGAATGCTGCTTGCCCGCGGCTGTCCCCTGCCCGCGCCCCGAAATGCCCGTCCATCGTTCGGCGGCGCATATACAGCCGTTGCCGATGCACGCCTGACATTAACACTCCTTAACGCTCGGAAAAGCAAGAATCCATGCAGAATCTGCTCGGCAAACCTGAGATTTTCAGGCTCACAACAGGCGTTCGAGGGGAGCAAAACGGCAGTTTTAGGGTCTGGCAGCAGTGCGCCGCCCCCAATTTTGACCCAAAATCCGCCGTTTTCGCCCTGTTTTTCCCCGTTTCCGACGGTGTTTTCCCGGTTTCCAACGGCGTTTTTCGTCGCCAAGTGGCCATTATCCGGGGTCGGAGTGATTACATTGAGGGGCAAAAATGGTCACTTCGAGGGGCGAAAGTAATCACTTCTGACCGCAAATCTCTGAAGAATAGTCAGCGATGCCTGACGTTTTCGCCCGGCCGACGGGGGCTTCTTCCGTCCAGAACCATCGTTTTCAGGGTTGTCAGATAGCAAAACGAGGGTTTTCAGGGCATTTTCGTGAAATTCGGCATTGGCAGATGCCGCATCAGTCTGCGCGTGGCGGTTTCCAATGCCCGTTTTTCGCCCTTCCGTGCAGGCGCGCGGCAGAAATTTTCAGACGATGGGGATTTTTGAGGGGCAGAATGACTCAGAACTGACCATTTTTCCCTGAAATGTTAACAGGAATTAACACAAGCAGCGGGCATAATTGTTAATTTATATAAAACGTCCCATCGCGCGCACACGGCGTTTTCCCGTCATCGGAGATTCCGCCTCTCCGGCGGCATCACTTCGCGGCAGCACGGACATTCGCGCCGGCGGCATCGCCCACAGAAAACATCGCTCCGCAGAGGGAAATGCCCGAAAGCGCGAGGTGCCCGCCATCGAAAATCCAAAGGAAAAGTTTTAGGTAGGTTCTATAAATTAGCTTGCGATGTATTTGCGACTATCGTGCCGTAGGTTTTTGTTTTTCACGAGGGAGCGTAGCGGGCTACGTGACTGAATGAAAGACAAAAAGATATGGTGCGAGAGGCGTGAAGACAGCCAAGTAAAACAGAAACACTGCCTGACATTGAAAACTAATTGATAGAACCTACCTTTACGTTTTTGAGGGCAAAACATGGCAAACAGACTATAAAGCCTTGACGAAATGAAGAAATAAACAAAAATATTTTGTCCGACCAACGGCTTCTGCGTATTTTTGCAAATGCAGAAAGGCAAAATCGCCCCGCAATCAGGGGCCAGTCGCTCATCTTATATATATAGCAGACAGCCTTTCGCCTTCATCCCCCCTTTTTAACCAGCATTTACACCCCCACACACAAGTATGAAAAAATTCCTCTCCTCAGCCTTCGCGCTCTTCATGCTCTCCATGAGCACTGCCTTCGCACAGCTTCCTTCAGTCACGCTACGCACCATCGAGGGAAAGACCATCGACACGGCCAAACTCTCTAACGACGGGAAGCCCTTCATCATTAGTTTCTTCGCAAGCTGGTGTAAGCCGTGCAACCGCGAACTTTCAAACATAGCAGAGGTCTATGAAGACTGGCAGGACGAGACGGGCGTGAAGCTCTATGCCATTAGCATCGACGAGGCGCAGAACGCGCAGAAGGTGAAGCCCTTCGTCGATAACCACAACTGGGAATATGAGGTCATCCTCGACCCCAACAGCGATTTCCGCCGCGCACTGGGCGTGGCGATGATTCCCCATGTGTTCGTCATCGACGGCAATGGCAAGATCGTAGAAAGCCGCTCGGGATATACCGAGGGCTCTGAGGGCCACCTCATCGAGAAGGTTCGCGAGATTCTCGCTGCCGCCGAAAAGGGCGAGAGCCTCCCCACGGTGGAATCGAAAGCCACAGAGAACAATAAGTAAACGAGAGACAAGACTGCTATATGACTAATTGCAAGACCGCCCTGCTCGCCCTCCTTTGGGGGGCGGCGGCTGCCAGCGCGCAGAATGCCAGCACGCAGGGCGACAACGAATGGCGAAAATGGCGATTCACGGGTGCCGTGCAGAGCGACGTGCTCGTGCCGCAGGACGATGAGACTATCGGCACGGAGCCGACGGACTGCTGGGCACTGACGAACACCTACGTGCAGCTCGGACTCGTCAACAAATACATCGAGGCGGGAGCGCGCCTTGAGTTTACGGAATATCCCCTCCCGGGCTTCGAGCCTGACTTCAAGGGGTGGGGTGTGCCCTACGCTTACGTCAAAGGCAACTACAAGGGCTTCGAACTCACTGGCGGAACGTTCTACGACCAGTTTGGCTCGGGCCTCATCTTCCGCACCTACGAGGAGCGTTCGCTGGGCATCGACAACAGTCTGCTCGGAGGCCGCCTCGTCGTCGATGCCATCAAGGGCGTGCGCCTGAAGGCTTTGGGCGGAAAGCAGCGCAGATACTGGGACCTCAACGACTCGTGGGTGTATGGCGCCGATGCAGAGTTCAGCCTGCACGACTGGTTTCCGCGCATGCAGGAACATAACACCGCCCTCACGCTCGGCGCAAGCTGGGTGACGAAGCAGGAGGGGCAGGACTCGGACGTGGGAAAGAACATCGCGGACTACGACGAGAACGGACATCCGATACTCTTCTATCAAGGCCTCCGGCAGCCGGAGAAGGTGGGGAGCTTCGATGTTCGTGCCAATCTGCGCAAGGGCAACTACTCCTTCCTCGCCGAATATGCGCAGAAAAGTCAGGACCCTTCGTTCGACAATGGCTACATCTTCCGCACGGGGCGTGCGCTGCTGCTCTCCGGAAGCTATTCGAAACGCGGCATGAGCTTCCTGGCGCAAGCGAAACGCTCGGAGGACATGGCCTTCCGCTCGCGACGCTCCATGACGCTGACATCGAGCTTCATCAATCATCTCCCTGCCTTCACGCAGCAGCAGACGTATTCGCTGGCCACCATCTATCCTTATGCCACGCAGAACGTACCGGGCGAATGGGCTTTTCAGGCCGAAGGCAGCTACACCTTCAAACGGAAAACGCCGCTGGGCGGAAAATATGGCACGACCATCAAGGCGGCCTTCAGCCATGTTCGCGCGGGCGAAACGCCCGTAGCGGCCGACGTGGCTTCCTCAGGCAATTATTACGACTACCTCAAGGGCGACAAGACTGCCCTCTTCGGCACGAAGGGCTTCAAAGACGGCAACTTCTGGCGCATGGGCGATGAGAAATACTTTCAGGAGTTCAGCGTCGATCTCGACAAGAAAATATCGAAAACCTTCAAGCTCAACCTCAAATATCTCCATCAGCAGTACAACAAGACCATCGTGGAGGGCGAAGGGGGCATGATCAAGGCTAACATAGCCATCGCTGAGGGCAAATGGAACATCAACCGCAAATATGCCCTGCGCGCCGAAGCGCAGTATCTGCACACGGAGCAGGACCAGAAGGACTGGTGGTTCGGCCTCATTGAGTTCTCCATGCTGCCTCACTTTATGTTCACCGTCAGCGATCAGTTCAACGCCCACGTGGTGGACGCTGCGGACAAGGAGCACAAGGTCCACTATTATCAGGCTCTCGTCACCTTCACACAGAAGTCGCACCGCCTCTCTGTGGGCTACGGCAAGACGCGCGCTGGCTACAACTGCTCAGGCGGCGTGTGCCGATTTGTGCCTGCTCAGAAGGGCCTCAACGCTTCCTATACGTTCAACTTCTAACCCCCCTCTCAACACTGATTATGAAACATATAGTTTTACTGATCCCCATAGCAGCATGGGCTCTTTCTGCCTGCGACACTATTGACAGCAATGAGCGTTGGGGGGAGAAGGCGCCCGTAGTGATTAAGAAAAATGTGCTCATTGAAGACTTCACGGGGCAACTCTGCATCAACTGCCCGACGGCGGCAGAAGAAATCCATAAGCTTCAGCAGGGCACAGCGGGAGCCCTCATCGCTGTGGGAATACACAGCGGCGGAAGCAAACTCTGCTACAGCGTCGAGAAATTGCCCTTCGGCCTTGCCACTGACATCGGCGAGATGTACAACACCGATTGGGGCGTAAAATCGTTGCCAAGCGGAATGATCGACCGCCATGGCGGACTGCTTGAATTTACGAAGTGGGCCAGCGTGGCTGCCAAGCGCCTCGGGCTCGATCCTGCGGTAGAGATGGAGCTCTCCACCTCTTACGATGGCAATGCCTCCGACACGCAATGGGGCAAGGCTGAAATCAAGGTGGAAATGTCAGAAAACCAAGCTGGAGCCTTAAAGAACGCCTACATAAACCTCTGGATTACGGAGAGCAACATCACGGCGCGACAAACAATGCCTGATGGCACTACGAATGCAGCGTATGTGCATCAGCACGTCTTGCGCGATGTCATCACTCCTGCCTACGGACAACTCGTAGAAACCACGGACGACGGCACGGCAGTATATACCGCCACGTACGACATTCCCAAAATCTACGGCAGAAGTTCGAAGACGGATGTGCAGCACATGGCCGTCGTGGCGTTTGTCACCAAAGGCGAAAAGGGCGAAGTGATGCAGACGGAAGAGGCTCGAATCGTAGCGACGACGGAGACGGAAGAATAAAAAACAGATCATCTAAAACACGAAAATATGAAGAAACTTTACGCATTTATCGTTGCTGCCATGGCAACCCTCAGCACTCAGGCTCAGGTGGTGCTGACGCAGAACGGCAAGGTCTGCTCGCCGAGCGAGACCGTCGTCATCAAGGCTGTCGAAGAGGCCATAGACTTGGGCGGTGGAGAGTATTTCTACCTCGTGGAATGCGGAGTGGGCGACCCGAAACTCCTCAATCAGGGCAAGAGCACTGCCAAGATCAAGGTGACGCTGGAGACGGAGGACTACCCCAACATCATGTGGTGCGGCATCACAGACCAGTGTATGCCCATGCCTTCCAATAAGGAGGTGCGCGAGGGAAGCCTCGGAGCAGGAAAATCAACGGGCATCGAGGTACACGGCTCCTTTGAGGGCGGCCCCGACAGCTATGCCACTTACGTGGTGAGGATGACCGTAGAGGCCGGCGGTAAGAAAGATGTCTATACCCTCAATCTCGTTTACGACGAGACCTGCACGGCTGGCATCAACGCCATCACTGCCGACACGCAGAAGAGTGCTCCCACCTACGACCTCAGCGGACGCCTCGTCCGCCAAGCCACACCGGGGCAAATTTACATCCGAAACGGTCAGAAGTTCATTCAGCGCTAACAGTTTTTGAGCAGGACTCCCTTTCCCCATCAGCAGGAAAGAGAGTCCGGCTTTTATGTTAGGGGTTGGCCTGCCTACGAATCCCTCGGCTGGCACAGGCGCAGGCCCTCAGTCGCCAACGGAGGGCCCCGGTTCCACAGAGAGCCCCGCCCCACTGCCCCCACTCCCTACTATTATCCCATCAATTTTTCCTATAAATGTTTAACAAAAGATTTGCAATCATCGCCCCGATGGCGATTGTAGCCACCATGGCTTCAGCGCAGGTGACGAGTTCGAGCATTGCCGGACGTATCACCGATGAAAATGCAGAGCCCGTGGTTGGTGCCAACATCGTTGCCGTTCACACGCCCTCTGGTACGCGCTACGGCGGTATGACAAACAACAACGGCAGCTTCAGCCTCAACGGTCTTAGAGCTGGCGGCCCGTACGACATCACTGTCTCCTACATCGGCTACAAGACTAAGACGTACAAGAATGTAGTCCTGCAGCTCGGCTCGCCCCTCAACTTGGAGACGGCGCTTGAGGTCTCGAGCAACAATCTTGATGAAGCAGTCGTCGTAGCCACAGGCGGACGGAGCAATATGAGCATGGGCCGCTCGGGAGCCATCACGACGGTGGATGCCGAACGCATGAGCCTCGTGCCGACGGCTTCGCGCGACCTCACCGCCATGCTGTCGCAGACGCCCCAGGGCTCCACGGCGGCAGGCGCCTTCGCTGTCGGAGGTGGCAATTATCGCCAGAGCAACATCACCATCGACGGTGCGCAGTTCAACAATGCCTTCGGACTTGGCAGCAGCATCCTGCCCGGTGGCGGAACGCCGATATCGCTCGATGCCATCGAACAGGTGAGCGTGAGCATCACGCCATACGATGTGCGCCAGAGCGGATTCAACGGTGGTGCCATCAACGCCGTGACGAAATCGGGAACGAACGATTTCCACGCCACGGCCTACTCTTACCTCACGGGCAACAAGCTCCGCGGCGAGAAAATCAATGATGAGCGAATCGAACTCGATGATGCTTACAAGCGCACGCTCGGAGCTTCCTTCGGCGGACGCATCATCAAGGACAAACTCTTCTTCTTCGTCAATGGCGAATATGAGTGGAACTCCGTGGCTTCGCCTCTGGCTCAGGCCGGCGGCGGTGACAATGGCAGCTACACGAATACCAACCGCCGTCCGACGCTTGAGCAACTCAACAGCCTGAGCGACTATCTGGCTCGCAACTACGGCTACACCACCGGCCCTTGGCAGGGCTTCGGCCTATCTGCGCCTGCATGGCGAATCATGGCACGCGTGGATTGGAACATCAACGATGCCAACAAGCTCAACGTGCGCTTCACAAAGTCGGGACGCAAATCGTCGAGCGCAGCCAGCTCCAGCCGTTCCATCGGCGGCAACCAGAGCACGAAAATCTATAACGGCTCGAACAGCACCTACGGCAGTGGCTCATACTACGGCATGAGCTCACTCTCCAGCCGCTACTACAGCCATTTCAACTTCACCAGCGTGGCAGGCGAACTGAACAGCCGCCTGACGCAGCGCGTGCAGAATACGCTCCGTGCCACCTTCTCCTTCCAGGATCAGCCGCGCAGCACGGAGTATGGCGACCAGCCCATCATCGAGGTGGTGATGAACGACGGGCAGGGACACTATCCCACATGGGCACTCACGGGCGACCTCTTCACCAAGGGCAACCTCTCACAGACGAAAACGCTCGTCGTCACCGACGAGGTGAACATGAACTTTGGCAAGCACAACATCATCGCGGGCATGCAGTACGAGATGAACAAGGCTGCCAACGGATATGCACAGGCTGCTGCCGGATATTATGCCTATGAGGCCACGCCCGAACAGGTGGCGGCGGGCGATTGGGCAAGCGTCTTCAATGCTGCACCACGCGTGTTTGGCATGACGTATGGCAATGGCGACGACCACGCTATGTTCACCGCTCGAATGACTACCCATCAGCTCTCTTGGTATGCTCAGGACAACTTCGACATATCACACCGCTTCAAACTGAGCTTCGGACTGCGCGTGGAGCTGCCCTTCTATCCTGACCTCAAGGACAACTTCAACCAGAAATACTATGACGAAATGAACTTTGCCCTTGCGCAGGCTCCTGCCAATCCCGGCACGAACATCGTCGTGGGCGAGCGCCGGTTCCGCACGGACAACGTGCCGTCCGCCAATCCCACATTCAGCCCGCGCGTGGGCTTCAACTGGGACGTCATCGGCGACCGCAAGATTGTGCTCCGCGGTGGAACGGGCATCTTCGTCGGACGCATGCCTTTCGTCTGGCTCGTCAGTGCCGTCGGCAACAGCGGCATGGGGCAGACATCGAAGGTGCTCTCGGGCAACGACTGCGCCGATGTGAAATTCGTCACCTCCGAGGCAGAACTCCTCCAGCAAATCAATGCCACCAGCTCCGTCAGCATACCCCAGGGCCCGACCATCCTGAGCGACGACCTCAAGATGCCCTCCACGCTCAAGGCAAGTCTGGCTGCCGACTTCAAACTACCCGGGGGAGTGGACTTCTCGCTTGAAGGAATCTACAACAAAGACCTCAATCCCTGCATCGTCACCAATGCAAACGTCTATTGGGACGGCACTTCCACCGTCACCCTCAGCCCCACGGACGTACGCCACAAGATGAGCACGTACACCAAGAATCAGGCATACGTCATCGAAAACGCTGGCAAGAAGGCTTACTACTACAGCATCACGGCAAGCCTGCACAAGCGTTTCGACTTCGGACTCGACCTTTCTGCGGCTTACACTCATTCGCTCGCCAAGAGCTACACGGAGGGCATCGGCGATCAGGTGTCTTCCGCATACAGCAACTATCGCAACAGCATCCACGGCGTGAACGACCACGAATTGGGCTATTCCACCTATGTTCAGCCCAACCGCCTGCTCATCACGGCTTCCTACGTCATTCCCGAAGGCCGATTCGGAAAGACCACTTGCAGCCTGCAATACGACGGCGGCGAGGGTGGTTACCTCGGCTCCTACAGCTACACGCGCTACAGCTACATCTTCTCCTCGAACGTAAACAATGATTCCTATGCGCCGGCCAACCTGATTTATGTGCCGGCAAGCCGCGAAGAGCTCGACTCCTGGAATTTCAAGGACAACGGCACCTTCACCGACCGCTTCGGCAACAAGCAGGTTTATACCGCCGACATGCAGCGCGATGACTTCTGGACTTACATCCAGCAGAGCGACTATCTGAAGAACCGCAAGGGCAAGTATGCGGAGCGCGGCGGCGCGAAGATGCCTTGGCACCATCAGCTCAACCTCAAGTTTGCCCAGGACATCAACATCTACCGCAAGGGAGCCACAACGCAAGTGCTGACGCTGGGCATGGATGTCAATAACCTCCTCAATGCCCTCGACCCTCACTGGGGTACGCACAAGCAGGTGGTGGGCAACGCGCTCCTGTCGGCCAAGACGAGCGACGACGGGGCTGCCACCTTCACCTACAACCTCATGAACGGACAGCGACATACTGCCACCACGCAGGACTATATCAACGTAGCCTCAACGTGGAACATCCTCTTCAACATCCGCTACAGTTTCTAAACTGCTGACACGGGCTTCAACGTAGCCCTCCACGGAAAACGAGGTGGGGAGGCGTGGACACACATCCACCGCCTTCTCACCTCGTCTTTTTTCACCCTGCCCACTCATCTATATATATAGCCCTTGCCCGCAGACTGCATGGGGCGCGCTTCCTGATGTGTTGGTGCTTGCTGACAAATCTGACCCGAAATGCCCATTTTCGCCCCCTAAACCCATGAAAACCACTATGTTCTGACTGGCAGGAAATGCGTAGCCGTGGCGAAAATGATGGGTTTTTCCGTCCTTCTGCAGAGCTTCCGCTTCCCAAGTGATTGTTTTCACCCCAAAAGTGATTGTTTTGCCCCCTCGGAATGGCCATTTTTCGCTTCAATATGGTCACTCCGAGACGAAATACAATGCGGATGGAGACGAAACCTGATGTAAAGGCAAGGCATCATGCCGTAAACTGGTTTGGCTTCGCCTACGAAATTCTTACGCACATCGCCTTCCACTCATCCATATATTATGCCGCACTCATCCATACATCATACCTTCGCCCCAAGCCCCATGCCGTCTCCCACCGCGCCTGCAAGGGGCGGCGCCGTTCCCTCCCTCGCCGGCGAAGATTCGGCAGCGCTGCCCCCTGCATCCCCTCCTTGCAAGCCCTCGCCGCAAAGCCTCCGAGCGCGCTTCTGCCTCACTTTATATCCTCATAGATAGCAAAATAGCAGGATTCTGCGAAAAAGTGACCATATCGAACAGGGTTATCAATATAAATATCACCACTTTTTGTAAATTTGCTGCGAAGAATTCTGGTAGATTCTATAAATTAGCTTGCGACGTATTTGCGACTATCGTGCCGTAGGTGTTTGTTTTTCACGAGGGAGCGTAGCGGGCTACGTGACTGAATGAAAGAAAAAAACTACGATGTGAGAGGCGTGAAGACATCCCAGTAAAACAGAAACACAGCCTTACATTGAAAACTAACTTATAGAACCTACCTTAAGAACGACACCCCTTTTCTCAGACTGATACGGGACGCCTTTCGTCATAAAGGGGATTCAAACGACGAGGCTCATGGGCGAAACTGAAGGGCAAACAGAAAAGGGAAAACATGCAAAACTGATTCAACGGGAAAAGAAATGAAACAGAAATTCTTTGGAAAGTGCTTTCTTCCGCTATTGATGATTGCGGAAATGATGTTTTCTGCCTGCAAGGTAGATAACATTGTCTATCTTCAGGACCTGACTGATGGGGCTTCCAACACCATCCTCAATCCGAAGAAGATTACCCTGCAGCCTGACGACAAGATTTCCATCTTCGTCAAGAGCAAGAACCCACAGCTGACGGAGCTCTTCAACATCACGAACCCGACGATCAACTCCAGCACGACTCAGCGCTACTACACCGTCGATAGCGAAGGAAACATTGACTTCCCCGTTCTGGGGACCGTGCGCGTAGGAGGCTACACGCGCGAAGAAGTGGCTGAAATCATCAAGAAGAAACTCATTGAGAGCGACCAGCTGAAAGACCCTGTCGTCATCGTCGAATACGAGAACCTCCACATCTATATGCTGGGCGAAGTGGCAAAGACGGGAGTGCAGAACATCGACCGCTCATCCGTCACGATTCTCGAAGCCATCACCCTTGCAGGCGACCTCACCATCAACGGCAATCGCGAGAACATCACCGTGCTGAGAAACGAGGGAAACCAGCAGAAGGTATATACCGTCAATCTCAATTCCGGCTACGACCTCCTCTCTTCGCCTGTCTATTACCTCAAGCAGAATGACATCGTCTATGTGCAGCCCAACGAAATGCGCCAACGCCAATCCACCGTCAATGGCAACAGCCTCTACTCCATCACCTTCTGGACTTCGCTCACTACCCTGCCGCTGACTATCGCTACGATGATCGTATCGCTGACAAAAAAATAATTCCCTACTATTATGGCAACAGACAACACGCTCACACAGCATAACATCGCACAGACAGAGCATACGGAGGAATTTTCCATCAAGGAGTTCCTGTTCCTCTGCCTCAGCCATTGGCAATGGTTCGTCCTCTCTGTCATCGTCTGCATGGCTTCTGCCATCTATATCCTGCTCTCCACACCGCCCGTCTATCAGCGCACGGCAACGATACTCGTGAAGGATGAAAATTCAAAATCCTTCAACAAGGCGCAGACCATGTTCGCGGACCTCGGGATGAACATGGAGTCAAACGTCCACAACGAGATACAGATTATCCAGTCGCCCGACATCGTCATGGAGACAGTCAAGCGCATGTCGCTCCACGTGACGTATCAGACCGAGGGAATCTTCCATGACAAGACGCTCTACGGCGAGACGCTGCCGCTGCGCGTCATCATTCAGGGACTGCCCGACAACGAGTGGGCAAGCATGAAGGTGGAGATTAAGGACAATAAAACCGTAGCACTCTCGGAATTTGTACGCAACGATGAGGAGATAGGAACCAAGAAGACGCTCCTCGCACGCATCAACCTCCCCGTGGCAACGCCTATCGGACGCGTCACCGTCATGCCTTGCCCCACCTTCGAAGCCTATCGGAAGAACGTGGGCAAGCCTATCTATGTCACCAGAAACACCGTGGATGGCGCAACGACGTCGGCATGCAGCAGGCTCTCCGCCACGCTCGTGGACAAAAACGCATCGCTCGTGGACATTGCCTTTGATGACATCGTGCCGGAGCGCGCCAACGATTTCATCTCCACCCTCATCACCGTCTATCGCGAGACATGGCTGAAGGACAAGAACCAAATGACGGTGGCTACGTCCAACTTTATCACTGACCGCCTGGGAGTCATCGAACGCGAGCTGGGCGACGTGGACAGCGACATTTCGTCCTATAGAAGTGCGAACCTCATCCCCGACGAGCAAGCCGTTTCACAGTTCTACCTCTCGCAGTCGCAGAGTGCAAGCCAGGAATTGCTGCAGCTCAGCACTCAACGGGCCATGGCACAGCACGTGAGAAGCTATCTGACCGACACGCAAACCTTCCAGCTCCTCCCCACGAACCTGGGCGTAGATGCACAGCTGGAAGCGCAGATCGTGGCCTACAACACTGCACTCCTCGAACGAAACGCACTCGTAGCCAACTCGAGCGAGAAGAACCCGCTCATCAAGGACTATGACATGAAGCTCGTCTCGATGCGTGAGAACATGGTCAGCTCCATCGACAACTTCTTCATCACCATCGATGCCAAAATCAAGAGCATGGAGAAGGAGGAGCAGCGTGCAAACTCGCAGATTGCATCCAACCCGAATCAGGCTAAATACCTGCAGAGCGTAGGCCGCCAGCAGAAGGTGAAGGAGACGCTCTATATCTATCTCCTGCAGAAGCGCGAGGAGAACGAACTCTCGCAGGCTTTCACCGCTTACAACAACCGCGTCGTCACGGCTCCTCACGGTAGCAAGATTCCCGTTTCGCCTAAGCGACACATGGTGCTCCTTGTCGGACTGCTCATCGGCCTTGCCATCCCCGTCAGCATCCTCTATCTCCGCGAGACCACGCGTACCACCATTCGCGGCAAGAAAGACCTCGAAAACGTCATCGTGCCATATCTCGGCGAAATTCCGCTTGTCTATAAGTCCATCAACAAATGGTATGGCACTCAGCGCGAGGTTGTCAAGAACCAAATCGTCGTCAAGGCTGGCACGCGCAACATCATCAACGAGGCATTCCGCGTGCTGCGCACGAACATGGAGTTCATGACCACGCCCGACACGAATGTCATGGCCATCACATCGTTTAACCCCGGTTCCGGAAAGAGCTTCATCGCCGTCAATCTCGCAGTCAGCCTCGCCATCAAGGGCAGCAAGGTGCTGCTCATCGACGGCGACCTCCGCCACGGCTCTACCTCGAAGTATTTCGAAAAGCAGGAAAAAGGCTTGAGCGACTTCCTCTCCGGACGCATAACGCTTGAACAAGCCCTGCTCGCGGATAAGGACCATGAGAATCTGACTGTCATCCCCATCGGAACCAATCCGCCGAACCCTGCAGAATTGCTGCTGAAGCCGGAAATGAAGGCGATGATTGACCAAATGCGTTCAAAATACGACTACGTCATCGTGGACTGCCCGCCCATCGACATGGTGGCAGACACGCAAATCATTGAGCGCTTCGTCGATCGGACCATGTTCATCATCCGTGCCGGACTGCTTGAACGCGCCATGCTCCCCGAGCTCAACAATATTTACCAGAAGGGCCGCTTCAAGAACATGTCGCTCGTGCTCAACGCCACCGAAACCTCGTCCGGACGCTATGGCTACAAGTACGGCTACAAGTATGGCTACCACTATGGCTATGGCAACAGCTATCACTACGGCAACGACGATAAGGAAGACAAGAAGGACAAAGCCTGAAAAATGAACACTCCCTCAGCAGAGGGCTATACATAAAAACCTGCCTTGGTGCCGCGCAACATGCCACGGCATCAGGGCAGGCTTTTTTCTCACTCACATTCACAAGCGCAACTATAAATACTCTCACAGACAGATACAATGTTCTCTCTCTTTCATAGAAAACCCACTTACCGCAAGGCGGGATATTTCAATGGCTTCACGGATTGGCACTGCCATATACTACCCGGCGTGGACGATGGAGTGAAGACCATGGAAACGGCATTGGAAATCCTCGGGGAATATGACCGCCTGGGATTCAGCGATGTGTGGCTCACCCCCCACATCATGGAAGACATACCCAATACGACATCGCATCTGCGCCAACGCTTTGAGGAACTCTCGAAAGCATGGGGCGGACGAGTGAAACTGCACCTCGCCGCAGAGAATATGCTTGACGGACTCTTCGCCGAACGCCTTGCTGAAGGAGATTTGCTGCCCATCGGCCCGGAACAGCGTCATCTCCTCGTAGAAACTTCCTACTTCAATCCGCCCATAGGGCTCTACGACATGATGCGGAGCATCCTCTCAGCGGGCTACTACCCTATATTGGCCCACCCCGAAAGATATGTCTATATGGACACGGACGACTACACGAAGCTCCACGAGATGGGGATTCTCTTCCAGCTGAACCTACCCTCGCTCCACGGTATGTATGGCGAAACGGCGCAGGAGAAGGCGAAAGGCTTCCTGAAGAAGGGATGGTATCACCTCATGGCCACTGACCTTCATCGCGCCGAAGCCCTCCAAATGCTCATCAACAAGCGAGTGGTGGATGCAGATATAGCCAACAAACTCTGATTCACAGGATAAAAAACACAAAATCCATATATAAACGTATAATCTATATATATAATATATATATGAGACATAAGTTGCACTCCCTGATATTCCTGCTCTTCGGCCTGTCGCAGGCGGCTGCAGGCGCAACGCCCGACTCGCTGGAGCGCAAACCACGGCTGGGAAAGAATATTCAGTATAAGGCGGAAGCACAAATCTCAACGGGCAAGGGCAGCACACCGCTGTGGCTCAACGCCAATAAGCACGGACTCAGCTCGCTCGACAGTCAGAACGGCTATCTGCGAGGCTCGATCATTCGCCCGCTACTGGCCGACTCCCTGCATCGCTGGGGCATGGGCTATGGACTGGATGTCGCCGTCCCCTACAACTATACGAGCCACATAGTCGTCCAGCAGGCTTTTGCAGAAATCAGATGGAAATACGGGCTCCTCACCCTCGGCATCAAGGAGCAGCCCATGCAGTTCAAGAACGACAGCCTGAGCAGCGGCTCGCAGACGCTCGGCATCAACGCTCGCCCACTGCCGGAAGTGCGCCTCGCACTGCCAGAATATTGGTATATACCCGGCACGCGCCAATGGCTGGGCATCAAGGGCCACATCAGCTATGGCGTCTCGACGGACGGGACCTGGCAGGAAGACTTCACCAAGGGGCATTCGGGCCACTCGAAACGCGCCATCTATCACAGCAAGGCTGGATATGTGTGGGTGGGAAACACGAAGAAGTTTCCGCTCTCCATAGAAATGGGGCTGGAGATGGTCTGCTTCTTCGGCGGAACGCGCTACGACAGCCGTGGCAACAAGACGGCGGTGCAGCCGGACCATAATCTCCACTCCTTCTGGAATGCCTTCATACCCGGAGGCTCTGACAAGTCAGACGGCATCTACGCCAATGTCGAAGGCAATCACCTGGGAAGCTGGATGCTACGCCTGAACTACGACATGCCGCGATGGCGTGCTTCGCTCTATGCCGACCATTACTTTGAAGACCATTCGCAGATGTTCTTCCTCGACTATGATGGCTATCCCGAAGGCGACGACTTCATGAAGAAGGAGAAGAAGCGCTACTTCCGCTATCCGCTCAAGGACATCATGGTGGGAGCAGAGGTGGAGCTGAAGAAATGCCACTGGGTGCGCAGCATCGTCCTGGAATATCTCTACACGAAGTATCAGAGCGGACCCATCTATCACGACACCACGCCGAACATGCCCGACCATCTCGGCGGCGGCGACAACTATTACAATCATGCGAGCAACAGCGGCTATCAACACTGGGGCATGGTGATGGGAAATCCCCTCTACCGCTCACCGCTCTACAACACGGATGGCACCATCTCCGTGAAGAACAACCGCTTTGTGGCAGTCCACGGCGGTATCAGCGGCCAGCCTCTCGCCCAGCTTTCCTATCGCCTGCTCGCCACGTGGCAACGTGGTTGGGGAACCTACGGCTCTCCCTACGTGCCGCCGCGCCGCAACATGAGCGTGCTGCTCGATGTCAATTATCTCTTCCCGAAGGGCTGGAAGGCGGGCATCGGCATCGGTGCCGACCGCGGCAGCATCTTGGGCGACAACGCGGGCGTGCAGCTGACGGTCAGCAAGTCAGGCGTTTTCAGCTTCGGCAAGAAGAAATCCACGCGATAGCCCCCACCACAACTTAGCATCTCCTCACATCATGAAATTTTCACGATACATCCTCCCCTCCCTCCTCGCGTGTCTGGCAGGCATTCACCTCGTGTCCTGCGAAATCGAAGGCAGTCCGAACGGCGACTTCGATGGCTTCTGGCACATGGAGCGCATTGACACGATAGCCACACAGGGCGTGCTCGACCTCTCTGCCGACCGCAAATTCTGGGCCGTGCAGAACAGGCTGATACGCATCAACAACACTCTCTTCCACTTTGAGCGCACAGACGGGCGCCTGACGCTGACGGAAGCTCCCGATGCTCCCTCCGAACCCAACCTCAAAGCCTTCGGCGTGCAGCAAATACCTGAGACTTTCGAGGTGGAACTGCTGAACAGCAAGAAAATGATACTGAAATCCAGCCTCCTCCGCATCAGTTTCAAGAAATACTAAGGCGAACTTCAGGAATCCCTGAGGCGCAACATACACCAGAGAGGGCATCCTATCCTTTCGCTTGCTACGACGGGCAAGAGCGAAAAGGCAGGATGCCCTCTCCTTTTGGCTTCAAAAACGCGGGAAGCACAGTCAGAACTGCCCCGACATAAAAAAGCCTCGCATCACTGCGAGGCTATTTTCTTCCCATGTTTAGTGAAAATAACAAATACTATCAATTATTACTTGACTCTCTCACTTATGCTTTGTCTTGAGAAGTGCCCCGAACCGGACTCGAACCGGTACAGGTTGCCCTATCGGTGTTTGAGACCGACGCGTCTACCAATTCCGCCATCGGGGCAAATCGTTTGAAAAAGCGATGCAAAGATACGTCTTTTTCGCCACATCTGCAAGAAGAACGCGACAAAAAAATGAAAATGACCACTTTTTGCCCCACGATATGGCGCGGATATAGCCATTTCATAGTATATTTGCACAAAGCAACGAGGCTCGGAGCAGGCCTGTCCGGGGGAGATTTCTTCCTCCCGCATCAGCATTGCAGGGGGAACCGAACGCCTCGCCACTCGCGCTCGCTCGCCAACCTCACTACATTCTTACAGACAAAACTATGAAAAGCCATAATTTCTGCATCATCCTGGCAGGAGGTGTCGGAAAACGCCTCTGGCCCGTCAGCAGGCAGCAGCGTCCGAAGCAGTTCATTGACTTCTTCGGCGTGGGAAAATCCTTGCTGCAGCTCACCTTCGAGCGCATTTCAGCCATCGTCCCGCCCGAAAACATCTATATCTGCACCAGCGAGGAATATGCCGCCCTGGCCCACGAACAGCTCCCCGGCCTCTCCGACGCACAGTTCCTGCTCGAACCCGTCAGGCTTTCCACGGGGCCTGCTGCCGTCAGAGCCACGTGGCACATAGCACGCCGCTGCCCCGAAGCCAGCATTCTGGCTGTGCCTGCCGACCAGTTCATCACGAACGAGATGGCATTTCATGCCGATGTGTTGCAGGCGTTTGAATACGTCGGGCAGCACCGCTCATTCCTTGCCCTCGGCATCAAGGCGCAACAGCCCAACACGGCATACGGCTACATACAGCGCGGACGGGCAAAGGGCCGGAATCTCTACGAGGTCAAGACGTTCACCGAAAAGCCCGAGAAGATCTATGCCGAAACCTTCGTCCGCTCGGGCGAATTTCTATGGAACACGGGGCTCTTCCTCTGGAAGGCTGAGATGATGACACGCCTCGGCCACGAACTTTTGCCGGGGCTTTACCATTCCGACATCATCATCACCACGCGCGAAGAAGAGGACGACATCGTGCAATCGTGCTATCCCGCGGCAGAACGCGTATCGCTCGACTGCATGCTCCTTGAGCAAAATCAGCAGATGGACGTCATGGAGTGCAATTTTGGCTGGTGCGACGTAGGCAGTTGGACAGTGATGCAGAAGGTTCTCTCGAAGACTTCTGAGGGCAACGCCGTCGTCGTCACGCCGCCCGAACAGCCCGCCGAGGCCGGAAAGGGGGGCAGAGTGACGTTCCGCGATAGCAGCAACACGATTGTCAGTGTGCCGGAAGGTGTCGCCACTCTCGTTCAGGGGCTCAATGGCTATCTCGTTGCGCTGAAGGGCAATGTGCTCGTCATCACTCCCAACGACGATTCTGCCCGCATCAAGAGCATCGTCACGCAGATGCAGGTGAAATTTGGCGAGGAATATCTGTAGAAGATAGCATGAAGCAGACCGTGAAATGTTCCCACTCCCTGTCTAACCTCTCTGCCTCACGAGGGCTTGCAGACAAATCAGGCTCAGAAGTTGGAATCCCGCCTGACAGAATCTCCTGCAATCCATCATTTTTCACAGTCATGAAGCCTGCCGCCGAAGCGAAAGCCTGAGCTTCGCGCCCGCTTCACAATGCTTCCGCTTTCCACGTGGCCATTTTCGCCCTTCAAAATAATCATTTTCGCCCCTCAAAATGGCCATTCTGACCCCTCTGGATGGTCACTCTGAGGCGAAATGCGCAGCCGAAGCAATGATGATTCCATACAGCCTCCGGGCAACGCGCCCCCGAAAAGGGCAGAGCCTCCTCCGCCTCACTGACCTGCTTATACACCTTCATATTGAATCCTGATTGTTTGAATCCTATTTGTTCAAATCCTCCTCCATGTCAACCGAGAACATCATCATCAAGGGCGCACGCGTCAATAATCTGAAGAACATCGATGTGGAAATTCCGCGCGATAAGTTCGTCGTCATCACAGGTCTTTCCGGCAGCGGCAAGAGTTCTCTGGCTTTCGACACGCTTTATGCCGAAGGCCAACGGCGCTACGTGGAGAGCCTCTCAGCTTATGCCCGCCAGTTTCTCGGAAGAATGAACAAACCCGAGTGCGACTACATCAAGGGACTGCCCCCCGCCATCGCCATCGAACAGAAAGTCTCGACGCGCAACCCACGCTCCACGGTGGGAACCTCTACGGAAATTTATGAATATCTCCGCCTGCTCTTCGCCCGCATCGGTCGCACGTTCTCGCCCGTGAGCGGCAAGGAGGTGCGTCGCCACTCGGTCGATGACATCGTCGATGCCGCCTTCCGCCATCCCGCAGGCCAGCGGTTCACCGTCCTTGCGCCGCTCCATCTGACGGCAGGGCGCACACTGGAGGAGCAGATAGGCGTGCTGATGCAGCAGGGACTCTCGCGCCTCGATGTGGGGGGGCGGATGGTGCCGATGCAGGAGGCCATCTTTGCGCCTGCCGATGTGGCCCGGCTGGAAGAGGAATATGCAGCGGGAAATGTCCATATCCTCATCGACCGCCTTGCCATCGACCCCTCCAAAGAGGGGCGTTCGCGCTTGGCGGACTCCATCGAGACGGCTCTCTTTGAGGGCGACGGCACGTGTATGCTGAGGTTTTACGAAGGACGCTCTACGACGGGGCTCAGCCCCGAGGTCTTCTCCACACGCTTTGAAGCCGACGGCCTGACATTTGAAGAGCCCACGGAAAACCTCTTCGCCTTCAACACGCCCGCCGGAGCCTGCCCCGAATGCGAAGGCTTTGGCAAAGTGATAGGCATCGATGAAGACCTCGTCATCCCGAATAAGGCCCTCAGCGTCTATGATGGTGCCGTCATGTGTTGGCGCGGCGACAAGATGGGCGAATGGCGCACCGCCTTCTGCGAACTGGCGCAGAAAAAGGGCTTCCGCATATTCGAGCCCTACTACAATCTGACCGAAACCGAGCGCAACCTCCTCTGGCATGGCGGCGAAGACATGAAATATGCAGGCTATGAGGATAAGCAGGATGTCTGCATCGATGGCTTCATGGAAATGGTACGGCAGAATCAGTATAAAATCCAATACCGCGTCATGCTGGCGCGCTATCGCGGCAAGACGGTCTGCCCCACTTGCCGCGGCTCGCGCCTGCGCCCCGAAGCCCTCTATGTAAGGGTGGATGGGAAGACGATGGCCGACGTCGTCCGGATGCCCGTCGCCGATGCCCTGGCATGGTTCCGCACGCTGCAGGCTGCCACTGCCACGGACGGTTCTCCCTCTGCCCCCAAGCTCTCAGAGGCGGAGCACACGGTGGCAGCACGCCTGCTCGATGAGATTACGAGTCGCCTGCAGTTCCTCGTCGATGTCGGACTCCCCTACCTCACGCTCGACCGCCTTTCAAACTCCCTCTCCGGCGGCGAGAGCCAGCGCATCCGCCTCGCCACCTCCATGGGCAGCAGCCTCGTAGGTTCGGTGTATATTCTGGACGAGCCCAGCATCGGGCTCCATCAGCACGACACGGAACGCCTCATCGGAGTGCTCCGCCGGCTGCGCGACCTGGGCAACACCGTCGTCGTCGTCGAGCACGACGAAGAAATCATCCGTGCTGCCGACTATATCATTGACATCGGCCCCGATGCGGGTAGGCACGGCGGCGAAGTGGTATTTGCCGGACCGCTCCACGCCCTGCTCAAGCCCCGCGAGGGCGATGCGGAAGCCCTGCACTCGCACACGGCAGACTATCTGACGGGACGCGAACAAATCCGCGTGCCGACCGTACGGCGGCCGTGGCAACAGGCCATCCGCGTCATCGGCGCACGCCACAACAATCTGAAAGGCATTGACGTCACCTTCCCGCTCCATGTCATGACCGTCGTGACGGGGCCTTCGGGCAGCGGAAAGTCAAGCCTCGTCCGCGACATTCTCTACCGCGCCATGAAACTTCACCTCAACGAGGTGGCCGACCGCCCTGGGCAATTCACCTCGCTGGAGGGAGATACGGATGCCGTCGCCGCCGTGGATTTCGTCGATCAAAACCCCATCGGCAAATCTTCGCGCTCCAATCCGGTCACGTACGTCAAGGCCTACGATGAAATCCGCCGACTCATGGCTGCGCAACCCTTGGCAGAGCAGATGGGCATGACGGCGGCTTTCTTCTCCTTCAATGCCGACGGCGGACGCTGCGACGAGTGTAAGGGCGAAGGCACGGTGAAGGTGGAGATGCAATTCATGGCAGACCTCGTCCTGACCTGCGAGGCTTGCCACGGCATGCGCTTCAAACGCGATGTACTCGAAGTGAAATACGAGGGGAAGAACATTCATGATATGCTCGACATGACGGTCAATCAGGCCATCGAATTCTTCACGGAGCACAAACAACGGCGCATCGTACAGCGCTTGAAGCCGCTGCAGGATGTCGGACTGGGCTACATCAAGCTCGGACAACCCTCGTCCACGCTCTCCGGCGGAGAGAATCAGCGCGTCAAGCTGGCATATTATCTGGGGCAGGAGCATGCGCAGCCCACGATGTTCTTCTTCGATGAGCCTACCACAGGGCTCCATTTCCACGACATCCATAGGCTGCTCCATGCCTTCGATGCGCTCATCGAACGCGGACACACCGTCGTCGTCATCGAACACCACATGGAAGTAGTGAAAATGGCTGACCATGTCATCGACCTCGGGCCAGAAGGCGGGGCTGCCGGCGGCGAACTCGTCTTCGAAGGCACTCCTGAAGCCCTCGCGCAGATGGGGAAAGGCTATACCGCCCGCTATCTCCATGCCAAACTTTAGCCCTCACGGACATCGTCCGCCTCTCGTTCTCGTCGGGGGGCGGACGATTTTTTCGTCTCTCGGGGCAAAAAATGTGGCTTTTCTCTGTAACGCCTTGTCGTTTTCTTACGTCTGAAAGGTAGAAACGGCAATCCGGATGCCGCTTCTGACCATCATCCACACGCTTCCAACCAAACTACTACTACGAATATGAAGACCCTGAAATACGCGATGGCCACTCTCTGCCTCCTCGGCATGACCGCCTGCTCCAACAAACTCGAATATGATTCCATCTTCTCTGACTATAAAGACGAACCTCACGCCGAAGTGGTCGTCGTGCCTAAACTCCTCCTGAAACTGGGAACGGGAATGGCTAAGATGGGCATGGGCGACAAGGACGACCGCCAGGCCCTCAACCTCGTGAGCAAAATCAATTCGATTCGCATCCTTGACCTCGACGATTGCAGCCAGGAGGTGAAGCAGCGATTCCTGACTGACGTGCAGCAGCTGGGCAAGGGCGGCTACGAGACGCTGATGCGCGTGAACGCTGACGGCGAGAATGTGAAGCTCCTGCTGCAACGCGATGGCACGGACATCACGGAGCTCCTCATCATCAACACCTCTGACGATGATGCCGAACTCATACAGCTGAAGGGGCGCATCAAGGAGAGCGAGATAGGGCGCATCATGGAGTCGGACTTCGTGGACGACTGAGAACCTGCATGCACTGCATTTATGGATGCCGCAACTTTCAAACGCAGGTTTTTGCCTTGGGCAAGAACCATGTATTGGACGGCTTTCCGCCTGACGGGCAGAAAGGACGAGGCGGAAGATCTCGTGCAGGATGTTTACCTGCGACTGTGGACGCTCCGCGAACGCCTGCCGCAGACGGAGAGCGACGAGGCGTACTGCCTGAGAGCCGTCCGCAATGCTTTCTACGACCGCCAGCGGGCTGCCCATCTTGCTGTCACCGACGATATGAGCCATGCAGAAAGCATGGCAGACGATGTCGATGTGGCACAGCAGACGGAGCAACGCGAACTTTCCGCTGTGGCACGCAGGCTGATGGACGAGCTGCCCGAACAGCAGCGAGAGGTGATGAGGATGAAAGACCTCTGCGATATGACCATCGAAGAGATGACCGCACAGACGGGACTCACCGCGGGCAACATCCGCGTCATTCTCAGCCGGGCACGCCGCACCGTACGACAAAAAATGGAGGCCCTGCTCCATATTCCACTAACGAAAAATCAAGATTCCTGAGATTCACCATGGACAAAACGAACATACAAGCCCTGCTCCGTAAATTCTATGCCGGCGAAACCTCTGATGCCGAGGAGGCGCAGCTCATGGATTTTTTCGCCACCTCGCCCGATGCCGACGATTTCCCCACTGACCGCGCCTGCTTCGCCTCGCTGCTGGGGGCGAAGGCTGAGAATGCTCCGCGAGATTTGGAGGCAAATCTTGATGCCATGCTCTCCGGACTCGCCAAGGCAGAGAGCAAAACGGGATTCCGCCTATGGCGTTCGCCGCTCCGCAGCCTGGCCGCCGCCGCTGCCGTCCTGCTTTTCACCGTCGTCGGCATCACCATCTATAAATTTGTGCCGACATCGCCCGACATCGCCCAGCAGGAAGAACGCCCGCAGACTATCGACACGTATGATAATCCTGAGCAGGCCATGGCCATGGCAGAGACGGCGTTGCTCACGTTCTCCAAAAAACTCAACAAAGGTCTCAGGCCGCTCGAAAAAGACAAGGCTTCAAGCAATAGCCTCAACACTGTTCACTGATTTTTCCCAATAAAATTCCCCATCATGACTATAAAATCTTTCCTCCTCACCCTCATCCTGGCTCTTACGACTGCCGCAGCCACCGCGCAGACTAAGCTCTTTGAAAAATATGAAAGCGTAAAAGGCGTAGAGACTGTGTTCATATCGAAAACCCTCCTTTCCATGGCCACTGGCAGCAAGATGACCGACAAAGAGATTGGAAAAGTTGCCCGAAAGCTCGATGAAGTGCGCATCCTCTCCTGTGAAGAAACCGCACTCGCCAAGAAAATCCGAGAGGAAGCCGCTGCAATCTATAAGGCCGGGCCTTACGAACAACTGATGCGCATCAACGACGATGGCGAAAAGACCATCATCTATGCCCGAAAGCTCGACAAGAAGTATGAGTACGTGCTCTTCTGCTATGAGAAAGACGAGGTGGAAATCATCAACCTCGTAGGCAACCTCACGCTCGACGAACTGAAACGCATAGCCGACTGATACGCTCCGCGCCCCTACCTCCCTTTCCTGAAAAAAAGCGAAACAGCCCCACGAGCAATGCACTGCTCATGGGGCTATTTCGTCATTGTTGTTTTCACCTCCTCGTAGTGGAATCCAAACGGAAAGCGTGCCCCCGATGCCCGTCCCCTTGCGTCTGCGACATATCGGTCCTAAACCGGAGGAATATGCCGTTTGTAACACGTCATGATAGCTCTGTTTTTTCAGTTCGCCAAGGGACATGGGGGCAAAGGGTGGCACGCTTAAAGGTAGTCAGCCGCACTGAAGGAGGGCGTAAACCCATACGCCCCGCCTTTTTCAACACTGCTCTTCCATGCCCATCCCTCCACCTTTTCCTTACATCACCGCCAGCATCAAGGAAGAGAGAGGGGAGAGAAGAGAGGGCAACAGCACGAATCATCAGAAACAGCGTATGACGGAAACGTTTCCATAGCGCACTACACGCCATCTGCAAGAAGAATGGGAACGGGCGCGGACGATTTCACCAAATAACCTTAACAACCTTTTTGCTTTCGTAGCAGCAAACATCATCACCTCAGGCCTGCCACATCCTCTGTATAGCCATCAGGAAGAAGCCAATCATCATTTGCTTTCGCCGCCAACGCCTTGCTCTTCCTTGCCCTTCCGCATCCTCCCGCAGTGTCAGTGTCTGCGCTTTTTCTCCTATATCATCTCGTGTGCTTGCCGTAAACGCTGTTGTTTCCTTTATAACATCTGCCGCTGCCATTGGGCAGGATTCCTGACGAACAGACTTCCCACTTTGTCTGCAACAGATGTCCATGTCTGAAATATGTCAAGGAACGAGGTGAAAGATGGGGGCGTTTTCATCATCTCCTCCCACTTTTCTGCCCCATCTTCACTCCTTAATGCTCCTTCTCATGCAAAAGTAACCTCATTTTCATCACTTTTTTTCAAAAAATCTTCATTTTTCTTCTCGCGGAGGCTACTTTTAGCCACTTACTGGATTAGAATGGCAGGAATGCCGCCTGTCAGACTCTTTCTGTCTATAGATTCTTATTACCCACCTATGAGTAATATCCCTGCATGCTCATTTCTCTTGCCGCAAAACATTGATAGCGCTCCTCGTCCAACGGATAATCCCAACATCCCAACTGATGATAGATTTCTCCGCCAAAGCCCTGCTTGAATTTATACGGCCCATACATCGGATGAGAAGCATCGGCATTGGGCGCAATGCCAAACATATCATACTCCAAGCATTCATATTCGCGCGCCAACTGTATAGCCCGCCACTGCAGGGCATACGTGGGCATCAGATTGCGATGCGACGACGACGAGACACCATAGAGGTAAGTTGCCCGATGTGATGAAATCACGAGAAACATGGCAGATTGTGGCAGCACGTGCCATAATTGAGCTTTATTTCCTGAAACTCTTTTTTGGGAAGCCCTATCCATCGCCCTTCTTCATCAAAATCGTCGGTCTTGCACCAATGGCTTTCCCAATTGAGGTCATAGCGCAGAGCTATGCAATGCTTGGGCAAAAACGAACGGAGGGATTCGGAAATTTCTTCCAGAAAGACGCCCTGATTCTCTTCCGATGGCTCCACCTCTGGCCCGTAAGGCAGATAAGCAATGTAGTCTTCATGGTTGAGATATTGGAAGAACACGATGAAATCGGCCTGTGTGCGCGCATAGCCTCCCACATGCGTATAAAGATCGCTGTTGCGAACGCTGAAGTCGAAAGCACAGGAACTCATGCCCTACTGCTCTTTCACTTTCGACCAAAAGGAAGTTTGCTGGACGATGGGCGTGCTGTAGGCATCTGTTGTCGCTTTAGGATTCAATCGAATATCCATGAGAGTAATAATAGGGGAAGGTGGGAAACTATATGCACTTTTCTATCTTGCACGAGTGCTGCTTGGTCTCCTTGTCGTAATTGATGCCGACGAGAAGCAAATCGCCTGTGTATTCCGCTATCTTCGCAGGATATTCCTTCCGCTTGATTTGGTCGATGGCAGTGTCGGCGGTGTGGTTGAACTTCAATTCTATGACGAGCGCAGGCTTCTCGACATTGCGGCGCGGAATCATCACAAGGTCGGCATAGCCCTTGCCCGTGGAATATTCGCGGTGGATGATGTATTCGTTGCGCGCCCAAATGTAGGCGATAGTAAGCACACAGGCGAGGGAGTTCTCATCGTTATAGGAGAGGATGCTCGTGTGCTCATCGTGAGCCATGTCAATAGCCCGTGCCACTGCTTCTTCATTGCCAGCGATGGTGGATTCCAGCAGACACTGAGAGTTCTCCAACGTCTTTGCCAACTGACACCAATCTGTGGTCATGACGGCATTGTTCATTTCGTCCGCCACCTCCTTATTCGGGATGTAGCATTTGTTGGTATCGCGGTCGTAGGCCAAATACCCAAGATGTATGAGCACGGTGAGAACATCGTTCTTGCTATTGACCACACGCATGTCATTCTGAAAACCTGTTGTTATCACGGGGACATGCTCACCGGCAAGCATACGGATGACATCGTCCTTCAGACCTTCGAAGTTCATCTGTATATAAGTCTTCACAGAATCATAAGCACCCGTCGTCGTCCAATAGCTGCCATATTCATCTTCATGAATAGCCTTCATCACAGAATATGGATTGAACATGTGCGATGCCTTGCCAATGCGATAACCGTCATACCAGCGTTCCATCTTACTGAAGTCCATGCCGTGTTTCTCGCATAGCTTCTCCACTTCTTCGTGGGTAAAGCCAAGAGAAGTAGCCAACCTGCCCGGACGAACCATTGAGTATTCGCAGAAATTATTCAACGCCGACTCCGTGTTGTAACGCTTAATCGGCAATATTCCCGTCAGGTAGGCACCGGCAAATACCTCATCGGAATCTTGCGTCTTGAACAACCGGCGGAGCAACATGACATATTCGTCCAGGATGGTGGGAGCGACGGTGTCGGGGTCGCCCTTCATCTTCTGACGCTCAGGAAACTCGCGGCAAATGGCATCCCATTCGTCGATGATGAAGAAGAATCTTTCGCCAGTGCCATGGT
>CALZJF010000036.1 GCA_945787885.1 uncultured Bacteroidales bacterium
AGAGGGAAATAGCAAGGTTATAGGGCTTGTAAGGAGAGATAAATAGGGAATTTTGCAATAAAAGACGAAAATCTTGGCGTATAGGTCAAAATGGGTGTTTTTCTCGCTGAAAAACACCCATTTTGACCTATACGCCTAAAATATGTACCAAATCCAAACTGCATTATTAGCACCCATTTTGACCTATAGAGGCAATGCACTCGCATCAAATTAGTGCTGAAAACTTTTGAATGCATTAAGGCATTGGATAATAAATTGTTACAGCGATTTTAGCACCCATTTTGACCTATACGCCTCATTTTCACCCCTCAAAATAATTATTTTGCCCCACAAAATGGCCATTTTCACCCTCAAAATGGTCACTATGAGACGTAAAGTCAAATCATATTCATTTGTCACCCAAGCAGAGGATGGTATCATCTTTTCAAAACCTCGTTGCTGCTTTGAAGGAGAAATCGATTCGGACTCTCCATATATGAATAAAGGTAGGTTCTATAAATTAGTTTTCAATGTAAGGCAGTGTTTCTGTTTTACTTGGATGTCTTCACGCCTCTCGCACCGTAGGTTTTTGTCTTTCATTCAGTCACGTAGCCCGCTACGCTCCCTCGTGAAAAACAAAAACCTACGGCACGATAGTCGCAAATACATCGCAAGCTAATTTATAGAACCTACCTAAAGCTGTCAGTGAACGCCCTTTCGATAGAGGTGGTGCGATTAGGTACATAACTGCAAAATGAAGAACTCTGATGGTAAGGCATTGAAACAATAATGCTCTGGTACATCTACCATAGCGGAGGGCAGCATGAAACAGCTCAGTGCATCCAGGTCTTTGACTACTAAATGGATTCTGCCGATGTCGCAAGGATGTACAAGAGGGGGTGTGTCAGTTACTTCTGACACACCCCCTCTTTCATAACTTACTTATAAATTAGGGCTGCACGCTGGATGTGAAGGCGAAAACAGAGAGCCAGCGTTTATCGCTATTTGAAAGTTTCTTCCAGCCAATGGCTGGCGGCCATATCTGCCAGTTGCAGCAGCACAACAAGCGGCGACATCTCGGTGGCAGCATAGAAGGAGGAGCGATTCGGAGTACCGCCTTCGCCCACATCATACATGCCCATGTGCCAACGTATTGCCAAAAGTTCATCCTTCAGCAAACGAATATAATGGCTGACAATATAACAGGATTTTTCGCCATGCCCAAAGGGAAAATCATCTGCCACTTCATAAGCTTTATAGCTTTCCCACTTATTATTGGCATCCTTCCGCCATTTTTCCGCCTCTTTGTAGATATTGCACTTGCAGACATCGTGAAACAATGCCGCTACGGCGATACTCTCCTCCTCTATAGGTTCGGCAAAGATGCTTTCACCACTCTGCTGCTTGGGGAGCAGAATATTCTTGTTGATGCTCAGGGCTGTCTCGAAGACATTCAGGCAATGACGACATAATCCGCCGCGCGTGTTCAGATGAAAGCGAGTGCTCGACGGAGCCTCAAAGAAATCAGTGTGCTCCAGATAGTTCAGCAGTTTCTCCAGTCCTTCACGATGGATATACTGCCGACAATAGTCCATGTACAACTCTTTATGATGCTGGATTTCAAGTGGAGTCATAGTGCAAGAATCTTTAGCGTTTAGGAATTATTCAGGCGCAGCCGCGTCTCATAGACGAAACAGTCGGGGAAAATCTCTGCTGCTTCTGGCTGCCGGTCATGGAAGAGGGCAAACACGCTCGAACCGCTTCCGGTCATCGAAGCATACGTGGCTCCCATCGTGTAGAGCGTTTCCTTGATAGCGCGTATTTCGGGATGATGCGTAAAGACGCTGCGCTCAAAATCGTTGACCACGGTGTCCTTCCACATCTCTACGGGACGGCTCAGGGCTTCGAGCAATCGTACGCGAGGGGGCTGGGGAACAATCATCGAGAAAGCCTCACGTGTGGAAACGTGGATGTCGGGCTTCACAAGTACGAAGTTCCAGCCAGCTAATGTGAAATCTATCGGCATCAGTTCGTCGCCGATACCCGTAGCAAACGCTGGCACTGCCTTGTTGAAGAAAGCACAGTCTGCACCCAGTCGGCTCAGGCGATACTCCATATCCTCATCGTCCATACCCAGTTGATACTGCTCGTTGAGCAGACGCATCATAAATGCCGCATCGCTGCTGCCGCCGCCCAGTCCTGCTCCTGCAGGAATACGCTTGTGGAGCCATATTTCTACGGGAGGAATCTGGGGATACGTCTCGCGCAACTGCTCCAACACGCGCACCACAAGGTTTTGCCCCGACTCTCCGTCTAAGCGAATGCCCGTCTGGTGGAGACGATAGGGGGCCACAGCGTGTGGGGCTGTCACGACTTCCAGATTGTCGTGCAAAGGTATGGGGTAGAACACCGTCTCCAGGTTGTGGTAACCATCGCTACGGCGTTCCACCACATTAAGCCCAATGTTGATTTTGCAACAGGGATATACAACCATGTCTTACTTTTCTTGATTCATTGAAACACTGATGCACACCGCACCGTTGGCAGGCACCTCTACGGATGTAAAGCCATCGGCGTGGAGCGAAATGGTCAGTGAGCGTCCCGTCAGCAAATCCTTTGCGCGCACTGACCCTTCGGGAATGCTGAGATACGTGAAGGCGTGCTCAGGAATGCAGACACCCATTTCTGCCGTTTCATCAGAGAAATTGCAGACCACGAGCAGCAACTGGTCTTCGCTACGGCGCAGGAAGGCGTAGTGGCGCGTGGGGTCGAACTGCTGATGATGGTCTAAATTGGCATATTCCAAATCGTAGAAGAGTCCGAAGACCAATGCGCTCTCGCTCTCGCGCAGGCGCACCACTTGGCGATAATATTCGTAAAGCTCGCGTTCGGAGTCGGTCAGCGTGAGTTCTTCTGCCTTTGCCGTCCCCAAAGCCCCTTTCCGGGGTTTGCCGTCTGCTCCCAACGCATAGAGTTTCCGCAGCGACAGGGGCGACCAATAGTCGAAGATGGTGGTTCGTCCGTCGTGTCCTGAAAAACCTTCAGCATCTTCTGCGGCTTCGCCCACTTCTTGTCCGGCATAGACCATAAAGGGATTGGTGCTCATAAATGCTGCCGCTATGAGTGCTGGCAAAGCCTTACGGGCATCGCCGCAGAAGAAGGGCGATGCAATGCGCTGCTCATCGTGGTTTTCCAGGAAATACAACATGTGCTGGCGAATATCATCTACGCTCTGCCACTGCTGTGTGATGGCAGAGGCGGGTGCTTCGTGGCGCACGACGGCACGGAGCGTATCGTAGAGTCCCACTTTATCATAGAGATAGTCGAAGCCTCCACGCTGTATATAGTCGCGGTAGCGCGCAGGGTCATACACCTCTGCTATGAATTTCACTTCGGGATAGGCAGCACGCACCTTGCCAATGGCCCACTCCCAAAACTCCACGGGCACCATCTCTGCCATATCGCAGCGGAAGGCATCTACGCCTTTCCCGCACCAGAAGAGCAGGATGTGGAGCATCTTCTCCCATGTCGAGGGGATGGGCGAGAAGTGGTAGCTGCGTCCGCCGGCATCGCAATAGTCTATGCCGTAGTTCAGTTTCACCGTCTCATACCAGTCGTTCTTCGAGGGCCAAGCATCGAAATGGTCGTTGCCCGTGGCTTTCGCCGGCTGTTCTATGTAGGGATATTCGTCGGCCTCGCGGCGCGCGGCAAAGTCAGTGTGCAAGGGTTCGCCCCAGCAATAATAGAAATTGTTTGAAGTAGAGAAGTGGTACGAACTGTTGTCTTCTGCGCCAAGATCGGTCACTCCCTCGGGGCAAGCATCTGAATGATACTCGCGGCAGACGTGATTCGGCACGAAATCTATCACGAGCTTCAGTCCCACCTTGTGCGTACGCTTCACGAGGTCTTCAAACTCCTTCATACGCTGTGGCACTCGTACGGCCAGGTCAGGGTCTATATCATAATAGTCCTTAATAGCATACGGACTTCCTGCGCGCCCTTTGACGATGGCGGGATGATTTCTGGCAATGCCGTAGGCTGAATAGTCTGTCTGCGTAGCATGCTCGATAATGCCCGTCAGCCACAGATGGGTGTAGCCGTCTTGCTTGATTCGGCGCAACACGGCTTCGCTGTAGCCATTCATCTTTGCACAACCGTTTTCCGCCAGACTGCCGTCCACGATATTGTTCGAGCAGGTGTTGCCGTAGAGGCGTGTAAATATCTGATAAATCGTCATATATATATCCGACTATTCTCCAAATTTCACTCCCGTCACGCTCACGGCAGCGTTTCCACGGCTAATCTTGGAAATCATGCCTTGGAGAGCCTTTCCCGGACCACACTCGATAAACTCTGTAGCGCCGGCGGCAATCATGGCATTCACCTCAGTCGTCCACTTCACGCTTGCCGTGAGTTGCTGAATCAGGTTGGCCTTGATTTCTGCTGGCTCAGCGTGCATGGCTCCATCTACATTCTGATAGACGGGGCACTTCGGCGTGTGGAACTCCGTGGCTGCGATGGCAGCTTCCAGTTCTTCCTTTGCAGGCTGCATGAGCGGGCTGTGGAATGCACCGCCGACGGGGAGCACCAATGCGCGCTTCGCACCAGCCGCCTTCAGACGTTCGCAAGCGATTTCCACACCTTCACGCTCACCTGAGATGACGAGCTGTCCCGGGCAGTTGTAGTTTGCACCTACCACCACCTTACCCGTTTCTTCTGTCACGGCAGCACAGATTTCTTCTACTTGGGCATCCTCCAAACCAATGATGGCGGCCATCGTTCCCGGGCAGGCCTCGCAAGCCTTCTGCATGGCCATCGCACGCGCATAGACCAGTCTGAGGGCATCTTCAAATGCCACACATCCCACGGCTGCCAAGGCCGACATTTCGCCCAAGCTGTGGCCTGCCACCATTTCGGGCTGGAATGCCTCGCCCAAGCAGACAGCACTGATTACACTGTGGAGGAAGACTGCGGGCTGCGTCACGCGCGTCTGCTTCAACTCCTCATCCGTACCGGCAAACATGATGTCCGTGATGCGGAAACCGAGGATTTCATTGGCTTTCTCGAAGAGTTCTTTGGCTACGGGGTAATTCTCATAGAGGTCCTTGCCCATTCCTACGAATTGGGCTCCCTGACCGGGAAAAACGTATGCTTTCATTGTTTATTGTGATAAATTAGTATTTTGTTGTTCGTATTATGGTAGGTTCTATAAATTAGTTTTCAATGTAAGGCAGTGTTTCTGTTTTACTTGGATGTCTTCACGCCTCTCGCACCGTATCTTTTTGTCTTTCATTCAGTCACGTAGCCCGCTACGCTCCCTCGTGAAAAACAAAAAACTACGGCACGATAGTCGCAAATACATCGCAAGCTAATTTATAGAACCTACCTTATATGCAAGTAGAAGAATCACGGCACTACCACCACTCTGCCCTTTTGCAGCCAGATGCCCTTCTGAGGTGTTTCGCTCATGCGGCGGCCGTCCATGCGATAATATGTGGTGGCGGCTTCCATCGGGGTTGCTGTCGTTGGCAGTGCGGTGGTTCGCCCTATGCTGCACGTCACGTTGCCGTCATCGCTCACGGCGATGTCTTTCACCGTCTCGGCGAAGGTGCCCGTGTGATAGGATGCTCGGTGGGAATCAAATACCGTCACTTCCTCATAACCCGGAAAGACGTCGCCGGCATAGGTGTAGTATCGCTGATGCTCATCGCATTTCTCCAAGTCTGTCACGGGCTGCCATTCGCCGTCTGCCGGCACTACCTGCACCCGCTGCAGTTGGGCGTTGCAGTTCACACGATTGCCGTTCCAACTGGACGAATTGTAGTCAATGTGCCACACCAACATGCCGCGTCCCATTTTCTCAGGCTCATAGAATGCGCTCTCTTGTCGATTTTCCAAAATGAAGTATTCCTTCGGTTCGAGCGGATTGATGATGCGCAGGGCGCGCAGTTGGCTGGCAGCTTCCTGTTGGTCCAAAGGGGAGAGCGTATAGGTGGCCTGCACGGCGGTCTCTATTTCGAGCCATCCGAGCAGCGAACGTTCATACGCGCTGTAGGAGATGGGGCGATAGCCGTCCATCATGAATTGATAGTCCATGATGTCCCAGAGTCCGGGGGTCTCTCCGTCTCCATTGCTCGCGCCGTCGGTGTCGTAGATATCGGGCAGGCCTAAGGCATGGCCAAACTCATGGCAGAAGGTGCCGATACCTGTGAACGGTTGCGAAACAACCTTCCCTGCGTCATCAAAATAGCGCATCACCTCATTATTTATTATATAGGAGCCGAAAGTCGTCTCGCCGGCAGGAATATTCATGGTTCGATAGTGCGCCCACACATAGTCGCCGCTGTCATCGCCAAAGTCTTCATGCTCGCCAGGTCCGGCGTGAATGATGCTGACGATGGGCGTTTTGCCATCCGTTCCTGTATAGGGCGCGAAGTCTGCCCCCTGCGTTTGGGCGAGTGCCACTGCTTCGCGCACCAAATCCACTACGCGGGCATCGTTCAGCGTGCCGCTGTGCGCACCATAGTGTTTGTAGCCTTTCGATAGGGTCACCTTTGCCACGACATCAAACCTCGGTCGAAACTGCCCATAGCTGCACAGGCGGAAATAGTCTGCCACACTGCCTTGCGCCCATTCTTCATCGCTGTAGCCTTCTTCATTCAGATAGCGCGACAGTTTTTCCTGGTCGTGTCCCGTCTGGAAGTCTAAATCGGCATACGCCACCATGATGACGGGAATGCGGATTTCGCCCAACGATGGCACGATGCCCTTGCCGCTCACGCCCAAGATGCCGATGCCGTCGGTCGTAGTTGCATCGAAGGCCCGCTGCATGACTGGCATTTCTGCGGGTAATGGTGCCAGAACCTTGCGGTCGTCGAGCGTCCAGCGTCGGCCGTCTCCACTCTCGTACCACGAATATTGGGCATTTCCTGCTTTTTTGACGACGATGCTCCTGCCGTCGGCATCGGTCAATGTCCGAAGCCGACGCAGGGGTTGCGAGGCTGAGGCTGCCAACGCCGCGAGGGCGAGGCAGCATGTCAGGAATTTATGAAGGAAACAAGGCATAATGGGAAAGAAATAGTTGGGGCTTCAATGATAGGCTGCTTTTCAGACTGGTATTTCCGCTGAATTGCCCTCCGCTCCTCGCAGGGGCACGTCTCTGAAGCAGGCGCGGGCAATGGTGGCAAATGCTTCCAGCATACCGATGCCCACCGTGCTCAACAGGAATATGGCAGCCCAACTCCACGGGGGTGTTGCAGCGGCATCGAGCATCATGCCGCTCCGCGTCGCCATCAGCGCACTGAGCAGCAGGATGACCGTGGGGAGCGATAAGGCGATGAGGGCAACTGCAAAGAGCATCCCTACTTCTATCAGCAACACATTCTTTCGGCCGCGTGAAAGTTCCTTCTGCCCGTAGCCGCTCAGCAGTTTCATCATACGTTTGTGGGCGCGCAGTGCCAAGAACACACTCATTACAAGAGCCACCAGACCTACCGCCGCTGCCACGATCAACGCAGCCGACACTTCAAGCACGCTGTCGCCTACCGGAAAAGCGAGCAACGACTCCTCATCCGTGGCAGGAACCAATATGCTGAAGGCCGACGTGCAACCTACTCCCACACTGACCGCCAACGCGGCATACGGACGCCAAAGCTGATGAAGCCAATCCTTCAGATATGGAGCTATGGCTTTTTGACTGTTCTTGAGGTCTTTCATGACTGTTTTGTGGTTGTTATCGGCGCAAATTTACAAAAAAATACTACTTTTGCAGCGTTTCTGAGGGTAAAAACACCTTTCTGTGTGGTCAACATCCCAAGTTTTACCATTCATCTTTTCTATTTCTCTCTCTCACTTATACTTCTCTCACCTATACTTCTATGCTTACTGATCAGATTATCCGTTGGGGCTTTATCGGTTGTGGCGAGGCCACCGAACGCCGCACGCTCCCTGCCTTCTCTATGCTCCCTGACGCTAAAGTCGTGGCGGTGATGAGCAGAAACATTGAGCGTGCCAAAGCCTTTGCGCAGCGGCATGGCATTCGCAGATGGTATAACGACGCGCAAAATCTCGTCACCGACCCTGATGTTGATGCCGTCTATATAGCCACTCCGCCTTCTACTCATGCCACTTATGCCGTCATGGCTCTCAATGCGGATAAGGCGGTATATGTCGAGAAGCCTTTGGCTACGCACTACGATGACTGCTTACGCATCAACCGCGTGGCGTCTGCCCACAACCTGCCGTGCTTCGTGGCTTACTATCGTCGGTTCCTGCCTTATTTCCAGCGCGTCAAGCAGCTCCTTGAGTCGGGAGTGGTGGGCAATGTCCTGACGGCACAGATACGATTTGCCGCACCGCCGCGAGAAATGGACTACAACAAGACTGATTTGCCCTGGCGACTGCAACCTGACATTGCGGGCGGTGGCTATTTCTACGACCTTGCGCCGCATCAGCTCGACCTCCTTCAGCATTTCTTCGGCCCCATCGTAGAAGCGAATGGCTTCACGGCGAATCGCGGCGGACTTTATGACACGGAAGACACCGTGGCGGCCACCATGCAGTTTCACGGCGGAATGCCGGCTTCCGGCACTTGGTGTTTCGTGGCTCACGAAAGTGCGCGGGAAGACCGCATACTCATCATTGGCGACCGCGGACAAATTTCCTTCTCCGTCTTCAATTATATCCCGATTCATATCATCAACGAGCAGGGCGAGGAGCATATTCGTGTGGAAAATCCGCCCTACGTGCAATATCCCATCTTGCGGAGCATCACGGATCATCTGCTGGGAAAGGGGCTTTGCGACTGCAACAGTGTGAGCGCCACGCCCACCAACTGGGTCATCGACCGCATTCTTCGCAAGATTTAGCAGATTCTTCAGCACTTTTGGAATTTTCTGCGGCACTTCTGTCTCGGAAATGGCCATTTCTGGGGGTTAAAATGGTCATTTCCGAGGGTTGAAACAGTTACTTTTGGGGGTTAAAATGATCATTTTGAGACGTCATGCTCTGCTGAAGGGTTGCGAAGCTTAAAGTTTCACCTCGGCATCACTACTGCGAAACGAAGCAGACGCATGGCCCACAAGCATGTATCTCATTCGGACGCTCACTTCAAAATGTGGAAAATTCCGTTTTCCCTACCTTCCTGCGGCCGTTTTCCGCGATTTCATCGCAAATATTCGCCTTTTTCGCCGTCGTTCGCCTGACGTCGTAGCACCGTTTTTCCCTGAAAAAATTGGTATCGACCTTGAAAATATGGTACAAAGGGCAGAAATACCCTTAAAATTACCGAAAAAAGATTCCCTTTTCGCCCAATCACCTCTAATTTTGCAGTCGAAAATCCAATTATCACTCTACAAACAACAACAAATCATGAAGAAGTCTATTTTTTCTACCCTTGTTCTTTCGGCAATGACCCTCTGTTCTTGCATGAGCGAGGAAGAGATGTTCCAGCCGCTTGACAACTCGCTCGCCACCATTGAGCTGAACATTAGCAATAATGAGGAACTGAATGTCAGCACGCGTGCGGATCAAACTGTTTCAGACTTGACCCAATGGTATGCACAAGTCGGTGAAAATCCCCAGACGACCGCTGACCAACTTCAAGGAAAGACCTACACACCAGGATCATACAACATCACGGTTTCCAGCCACACTTCGTTGGAAGCAGCACTTGCTAACGACAATAATTCAAGTGCAGGAGCTCCATACTATACGGCTAACGACAACGTTACTCTTAATGCTGGAACAAACCTTCTAACTTTTAATTGCGGAACGGCACAGAACTCTAAGATAACCGTGGACTGGACGGGTGCCACAGGAGTAAACGGTTTGACATTCAACAACGTGAAAGCTACACAGGATGGTCGCACCTATACTTATACAGATTGCGGTACAACTTCCAAATATGCGTTTTTTGCCGCAGGAGAGGGTAAATCTGTTTCTTGCGTTCTAAATTATACGTTTAACGGCGAAAGCAAGACTATATCCAAGACCATCAACACGACTGCCACTGCCACCAACTATAAGCTTACTATTAAAGCCAATTCAAACGGTACTATCACGACTATCACCATTAACTATGATGATACTTTCTCTGATGGAGGAACTACAAGCGTAACCATAGATGCCGCCACTGGCTCGGAAGCTACTAACAGCTAATCTCCTCTCGATTCCAACCTATCTATAGATTCAACATCTATCCTCATCCCCATCTTCTGGAGACCTCCCCAGGAGGTGGGGTATATGGGGATAAATAAAATCACAAAAATCAATGAAGCCATATTCTCTTCTCTTTTTAGGAGGATGGGGGATTTCTCTGCTGGTCTCCTGCGCTGCCGAGGAGGATGCTCTGTATGCCAAAGACGCTGCGCAGGGGCGCATCGTCCTCAGTATGCCGCAGTTGGAACCGTTCCTTGAGGTGCGGGCAGAGCAGACTTTGGCCGACTTCTCTGGCTATACCTTTACGCTGAAGGGTACGAACAGCGATGGGTGGACGGTCAATGAGACGCTGCAACTGCAGAAAGAGGGGGAACAATATAGCTGCATCATTCCTGCGGGCAACTATACGCTTACCGCCGACAACGCCACTGCCGCCGTTGCGGGCAATGGTGCTGCCTACTACAACGGCACATCCCCGCAGTTTTCCCTGACACCAGGCGGAAACGTGGCAGTTAGCATCAGTTTGGGGAAGCCGCAGAATGCAATGATTTCCCTCAGCATCGACAATTCCTTCTCCCGTCTTTACGACCTCACCACAGTGAATCTGACGGATGGCGAACGGACGGTCAGCCTCACCACTCCCGGCAAAGCCTTTTTCATGATTCCTGCCAGCGGACGCCTCTCCTATACCATTCAGGCAAAGGCGCGCTCAGGCTCCCACGTTTCTGATTTGCCAGCCGACGGCATCACCCGCTCTCTCACCGTCTCTGCCGGCAACGCCTACCCTATCAGTCTTACGGCAAAGGCGATAGAGGATATGCTGATAGAGATTGGCAATGGCTCGCACAGCGGAGAATTTAATGCTCCTGCGATAACATTCCCACAAGAATAGCTGATATATTATAGGAGCTAATTCTTGAGAAGTTAGAATAGCTAGAAAATCTAGAGTATCTAGAAAATCTAGGATTTCTAGAATAGCTAGAAAATCTAGAAAATCCAGGAAATCTATAATTTCTATAATTTCCAATAACCTTCCTTTCCCCAACCTCAAATCTCCAGCCCTATGCCTTCTCCTGCTGACTCAGGCAGATTCCTTCGCAAGCAGACCAATTGGAAAAACCTGTTTTTCTATAAGAAAGCAGATGTGCTTTATTTGCTGACGAAGCACTTCACAGCAAAGTATCTGCATCGTGGAGACCGCACCATCGACCAGATGGTGCAGGCGGCACGCTCCGGCAAGCAAAACATCGTAGAGGGGATGTCGGACGGAGTGACTTCCGTGCAGATGGAGATAAAACTGCTGAATGTGGCGCGAGCCAGTCTGCAAGAGTTGCAAGAGGATTATAAAGATTATCTTGCATCCCGATACCTGAACCTTTGGCAACAAGACAATCCCCGCCTGCAGCGACTGATTGTTTTTTGCCGCACACACAACAATCAGGAGGATTACACTACCATCTTCGAGCGCTCTTCCGACGAGGAACTCTCAAACCTCGCCATCACACTCTGCCGACAGGTGGACAAGATGATGACGACATGGTTAGAGAAGGCGGAAGAGGATTTTAAGGAGAACGGCGGTCTATCCGAACGAATGACCGCCTTGCGCCTCGGACACCGCAAGACACAACTGGAAACCATTGAGGCGCAAGCCCACGAGATAGAAACGCTGAAAAAACGTATTCTTCAGCAAGAGAAATATATCAGTCAGCTGGAAGCTCTAATTCAGCAACAGGAGACTTTGGCCCACCATAATTGAACTGCAAGTACTACGCAAACTACTCCGCTATATATGTCTGGCAACCACACTAATACAAGAATGATAAGACAAAACAATATATTAAGATTCGTCACGATGATGCTCCTGATGATTATCGGGAGCTGGATGAGTGTGTGGGGGTATGGGGATAATACGAGTTATGTGCTGGAAGATTTGAGTGAAAGAGAATTTTTATCACCGAATAATACTGGCAATTATACAGTAAATGGTCCTGCGCATACTTTAACATTTCAAGCAAAAAGAACAAGATGGGGACTAACATCATCAAACAATGGTAATTTCTTTGCACAATATTCCACAAATAATGGAAGCAACTGGACTGATGTAAAACAAATCGATTTACCTGACAGAGGTCAATGGTATGATTTTTCATGTATTATACCAGAAAATACAACCCATATACGATTTATAGAAAAAACAGGTGGAGGTGGATATAAGCAAGTGCAGAATGTTCGTGTCACCCGCGCTACCAACATCACCGCTACCACAACTTCCATAGATTTCGGTACGCGAACCATCAACGATGCTTCGATAGCAAAGACAGCATCATTCACATTCAACAACACCACTTACAACCAGCAGGTGGCGGGCAGCTGTTCGGATTCACAACACTTCACCGTTTCCTCTGTAGATGTAGGAGCTACAGGCTCTTCATCTGTCAATGTCACCTATTCCTCAAGCACACCAGGCGTTCATACGGGGACTGTTACCTTGAGCATGAATGGTGCTACCACAACGTTTAGCGTCAATGGTTCCTCTACGGCCACCTACAACTTTTCTGCAACTGCCACCCCCAACAATAGCGCATTCGGTACGGCATCAGCCACGGTAGCTGCCAGCAGCATTACTTCTACGAACGCTTCCGAGCAAACTACCGCCACCTTCACCGCCACTGCCAACAACGGTTATGAGTTCGCGGGATGGGGCACTACGCAGGATGCTACTTCCTATGAATCTACCGCCAACCCATACAGTACCACTATCACAAACTCTAACCCCACAACCCCAAGTTCTACTGCCAACAAGACGCTTTATGCCATCTTCAAGCCTGTATTCAACTTTACGGCAACGACAGAGACGAAAAACGGAGGGTATGGTCAGGCAACGGCATCGGTTTCACCGAAAATATTGGGAGAACCATCGGCAACATCAATGACTAATCAAGCCACCTTCACGGCTATTCCCAACGATAATTGCACCTTCGAAGGTTGGTATCGCGATGCGGCATACACAGAAAAAGTCTCTGACCAGACCACCTATACTGAAGCCATCACCAATAATCAGGTGGGCTCAACGGCTAACCTGACGCTCTACGCCTGGTTCAAGACGAATCAGACCCTCACCTTTAGTGCCACCACCTACGACAAGAACATCGTCTTAGGGACGACAGTAGAAGGTGCTGCAACGGCAACGGCATCGTCAGGATTGCCTGTCAGCTATAAAAGCAGCAACAAAGACGTGGTCCGCGTCAGCACTGTGGGCGACGTAACGGGCATGTCAGTCGCCAACGAAGACATCATCATCACTGCCTATCAAGATGGAGATGATGAATACAATCCAGCCTCCTCCATCACGCGTGCGTTCCACGTCATCAGCAAGATTGAAACCACCTTCACGCCCTCTGAAGGGTTCTCTGAAACCATCCATGTAGAAGACCAATATACCATCACCGTAACAAACGCAGGTGAAGGCTTCACATGGGAATCCACGAATCCTGCTGTAGTAAGCCTCAGCAAGAGCGAAAACATCATCACGCTGAAGGCACTGAAAGAAGGCACGAGTACCATCACGCTGCGTCAGCCAGAGACCACCACCCATAGCCTTGTGACCAAAACGTATAACATCACGGTAAAGAAAGTGGAAAACACCTTGCAACTGGGACTGGCAACACAGAGCGCACCGGTGGATGGTTCGATACAGGTATATACCAGCAAAAAGAACAATACGGTGACCCCGATTGAAGCCAGCATCACCGAACAAATGCTTTCCACGACAGTGAACAACGGGGAGAACGTCATCACCTATGAGAACGGCATCATCACCGCACGAAATGCGGGTACGGCAAAGATTACGTTCACGCAGGCTGCAACGGACAAATACGAGGGCTTCACCAGCACCACCTTCGACATCACCGTGACGAAGATTCCCAACCCCGTCGCTATCACGCTGAATGGAGGTAGTGCTACCGCCATCAAGCTGAAATATGGCGAGACGGCTACGCTCAGCTATACCACCGTACACAACGATGCCGCCATCAACGTGACGAGAACCAGCGGCAGCTACACCACGCTGACAGGAGATACCATCACCGCGGGCAACGAAGCGGGTACGGACCTCTATGAGATTGCTCAGGCAGAAACCTACAAATACGAAGAGGGATATGCCTCCTTCTCCATTCGGGTGAACAACACTTCGGAAGAAGAAGGTTATGTGCTGAATGAATCAACACAATATAGCCACGGAGCAGGCTCTGGCGTGATACACACCTATACCCTCTCAGGTCCTGGCAACACGCTCTACTATCAGGCAAGAACACAAACTGCTGCCATTTATTATCACCTCTACGTGGAATATTCCATAGATGGCAATTCGTGGACAGAAGCACAGGACAATCAAAGTCTGTCAGACAGCTACAAAGACTTCTCATGCTCTATCCCTGAAGAAGCCCGATATGTACGATTCCGTTTACCTGGTGGAGGAACTTTATCTAAATATATCCGGAATGTAAAAATTCCGCGCGTCACCTATATACGGGCAACGACCAATGATGCTACAGAACTGGGTACGGTATATACGGATGAGACACGCCAGTTAATCTTCACCGTAAACTATAGTACGACCAATGGCGGCAACATCACGCTCAACAGCAGTAACAACCATTTTGTCACCAACGTCTCAGAACTGACAACCACAAATCATAGCGACGGCACAAAGACCTTCACCGTCACCTATACCCCTTCGCCAGATGCTTTGGGCGCAGAATCAGCCGTCATCACCATATCCGACCTTTTCTACAGCCAGCAGTTTACACTAACTGCCACAGCCGACAAGAGAGAAAACACCCTGATGGTGATAGAAAACCGTAGCATGATGGTGGACGATGAAGTTTCTCCTGTGTATTCTAACAAGAACAGCGATGCCACACTCAGCTATAGCCTTTCAAAAGAGGGCGTCATCACATACGATGCAAACACCAACATGGTAAAAGCAGTAGGTGCGGGCGAGGCCACGCTCTCCTTCACACAGGATGCCAACGATACGCACTACGGCACGACGAAACGAGTGACCTTCACCGTCAGCAAATACGACCAAGAGCTCTCATGGAACTATGAACTCAGCAGTGAAGATCGCACGCTGAAGATTGGAGATAAGCTGACGACCAACACTGCCACTGCCAACAGCGGCCTCACCGTCACTTACACTTCGAGCAACAACGATGTGCTGCAGGTGGACCCCACAACGGGTGAAATCACGGCACTAAAAGGCGGTTCGAACATAGCCATCACAGCTACGCAGAGTGGAAACTACAAATACAACGAGGCTCCGTCTATCACGCGCTACTTCACCGTCATCAGCAAGATTGACGCAACAGTGGTCACCACGCTGTCAGATACGGAGATAAACACACTGACGCTGGGCGACGAGGCTGTCAGCATCGGCAGTAATGCTACACTGACAATGAAAAACTTCAGCATCAGCGGCAATGAAGCGGGGTACGTAACGACCTCCTTTGCCGACAATACACTGAACATCACACCAGCCAAAGTAGGCGGAACGGTCACTATCACGCTGACGCGCGCAGAAGACGATGGCTACAACGCCATCAACAAGACTTTCAGCATCAGTGTGCAAGGCCCTGCCCTCACGCTTTCGCAAGATGCTATGCCAGACGTGAAATTCCCCGGAACGAAATACCGCGAGGTGACCATCAACCGAACACTTCCGGCAGGACTATCCACCATCGCCCTCCCCTTCAACACCACGGTGCAGCAAATCGTAGGAGAAGGGTATGATGCCGCCACAGACTGGATAGCCCAGCTCTCCATCGCCACCTACAACGCCCATGATGGATGGTCGCTCTATTTTGAAAAGATAGAGACAGGCAACATGCTGGCTAACCAGCCTTATATCCTGCATCTGGGCAACGCGACGACTCCTCCCGTATTTCATCAGGTGACGGTGGAGGCACCAGAAGCTGCTGAGCACAGTGCAACGGGCGGAGCCTCGGGATATGAAGGATGGAAGATGGTGGCAAACTATACGCCTCATCTGGATATGGAAGGAAAATACGGAGTTGTAAATGATGAAGAATGCCTGAAGATTGGCGATGCAGGTTCCTTCCTCCGTGCCTTGACGGCTGCCATCATTGCTCCAACGACCGTACAACAGGAAGCCCCGCGCTGCCGATTTGTCGTATCGGGCGAATTGAACGCAATATTGGAGGAAGATGCTGCCGCAGCAACTCCTGCAACAGAGTATTTCGACTTTCACGGAAGAAGAATCACTGGTACAACGCGAGGTATCTATATTTCACGCGATAAAAACGGTGTAGTCAGAAAGGTTCTTGCACGCTAAGTAGATAAGAAACATTGTATTAAAGCAGATGTCCTGTAGGGGCAACACATCATCATTCAGGATAAACGATACATAACGTTATTCCTGAGTAATGATGTGTTGCCCCTACAGGGCATTCTGTTTTTGAATATCTCACTGTGGTAAACATCAATCCGAATGGGCGCGCCCTATGAGGACAGCACATTATCCAAAGAACAGAGCAGGATGAAGCGTGAAAAACACATATGTCGGTTGCAGGAACATTCGTCTTCATCGGCAGAAAACAGACAAATTAAGAAAAAAATTTCCTTAAAAAAGGATATTTCCGTATTTTTGCACGCAATAGAACCCTGAGACTACCATACACTTTGGCGTATTCATCGTAAAAAGTGTCTCACTCATCTTATATATATTATATACATCTCCAAAAACATGGAAGCATCCACAAAATACTCCCCCGAGGAAGTAGAAAGCAAATGGTACGAATACTGGACAAACCATCATCTCTTCAGCAGTCGTCCTGACGGCCGCGAGCCCTATACCATCGTGATTCCCCCACCCAACGTGACGGGTGTGCTCCACATGGGACACATGCTGAATAATACGATTCAGGATATCCTCGTACGCCGCGCTCGGATGATGGGCAAGAATGCCTGCTGGGTGCCAGGAACTGACCATGCCTCTATCGCTACAGAAGCCAAAGTGGTGGCAAAGCTCGCTAAAGAGGGCATTAAGAAGCGTGACCTGACGCGCGAACAGTTCTTGGAGCACGCTTGGGACTGGACACACACGCACGGCGGCATCATCCTCAAGCAGCTCCGCAGACTGGGAGCCAGCTGCGACTGGGACCGCACGGCATTTACAATGGATGAAGAGCGGTCAGAAAGCGTCATACGCGTTTTCGTGGACCTCTACAACAAGGGGCTTATCTATCGTGGACTCCGTATGGTGAACTGGGACCCCAAGGCGCAGACCGTACTTTCAACGGAAGAAGTGGTATATCGCGATGAAAAGTCTAAGCTCTACCATCTGAAATACTATGTAGCAGATGCCGACACCAATCCCATCGTCCTGACGGGAGAGGAAGGCGAAGTGGTACACCAAGACGAAAAGGGCTATTATGCCGTCGTGGCTACCACCAGACCCGAGACAATCATGGGCGACACGGCTATGTGCATCAACCCCAAAGACGTGAAGAACACCTGGCTGCGTGGCCATAAAGTGCGTGTGCCTTTAGTCAATCGCGTAGTACCCGTCATTGAAGACCGCTACGTAGATATTGAATTTGGTACGGGATGTCTGAAGGTAACACCAGCACACGATGTGAACGACTACGCACTGGGCAAGACGCACAATTTGGAAACCATAGACATCTTCAATCCCGATGGTACGCTCGCTCCTGCCGCAGGACTCTACGTAGGACAGGACCGCATGGAGGTGCGTAAGCAAATTGCCATCGACTTGGAGAAGGCGGGACTGATGGAGCGTGTGGAGAACTACGAAAACAAGGTGGGATATTCGGAGCGCAACCCCGACGTGGCTGTAGAACCCCGACTCTGCCGACAGTGGTTCCTCTCGATGAAGCACTTTGCCGACATCGCTCTGCCGCCCGTGCTCGACGGTCGCATCAAATTCCATCCGGCAAAATACGAAACCACCTATCGCAATTGGCTGGAGAACATTCAGGACTGGTGTATCAGCCGTCAGTTGTGGTGGGGACACCGCATACCAGCTTGGTTCCTGCCCTCGGAATCAGAAGACGATGAACGCTTCGTCGTGGCTCTCACAGAGGAGGAAGCTCTGGAGAAAGCCCACCAGATGGAGGGATGCGAGCACCTCACCGCCGCCGACCTGCGTCGCGATGAAGATGCGCTTGATACATGGTTCTCCAGTTGGCTCTGGCCCATCAGCCTCTTCAACGGCATCTTGCAGCCTGAAAATGAGGAAATCAAGTACTACTACCCCACGGCTGACCTCGTGACGGCACCAGACATCATCTTCTTCTGGGTGGCCCGCATGATTATGGCAGGCATGGAGTACAGAGGCGAAGTTCCCTTCCGCAATGTCTATTTCACGGGTATCGTACGTGATGAGATAGGACGCAAAATGTCGAAGCAGTTGGGCAATAGCCCAGACCCAATTGAATTGATAGAGAACTATGGTGCCGACGGTGTACGCATGGGCATGATGCTCTGCGCTCCTGCTGGCAACGATATTCTGTTCGACAAGAGTCTGTGTGAAAACGGCCGCAACTTCTGCAATAAGATTTGGAATGCCTTCCGTTTGGTGAAGCAGTGGCCCGTCAGCGAAGAGGAGCAGAGCCGCAGCAACCTGAAGGCTGCACAGTGGATGAATGCCCGCATCAAGGTGGCAGCAGCAGAAATGGACGATCTCTTTAGCAAGTATCGCTTGTCGGAGGCTCTGATGACGGTATTCAAACTCTTCACGGATGATTTCAGCGGATGGTATCTGGAAATGGTGAAACCTGCCTACCAGCAGCCCATCGACCGCAAAACACTGGAAGATACGTTGGAAATCTTCGAGACTCTGATGAAGATGCTCCATCCCTTCATGCCCTTCATCACAGAAGAGCTCTATCAGCAAATCCGCCCGCATCAGGAAGGCGAAAGCATCATGCTGGAAACCCTGAAGGTAGGTAGCGTCGATGAAGACGATCTTCACGTACTAAGACGCTTTGAGCAGGCTCAAGGTGTCATCAGCGGTGTGCGCGGTGCCCGACAGCAGAAGAATATTCCGCCAAAGACGATGATGACGCTCGAAGTAGTGGGCGATGACCACATCACGCGCTGCAAGGCCCTTGGTCCTATCATCAGAAAGATGGCTTTCGTAGAGGATGTGCAGTATGTAGAGCATACGGGCAAAGCGAGCGTCTCCTTCCTCGTGGGAACACAGGAATATGGCGTGCCGATGGAGGGACATATCGACCTCGAAGCAGAGCGTAAGGCAGCTGAGGCTGAAATCAAACGCTTGGAAGGATTCCTCGTAGGTATCCGCAAAAAACTTTCAAACGAAAAGTTTGTCAGCGGAGCTCCTGCTCAGGTAGTAGAGCTGGAACGCAAGAAAGAGGCGGACACCCTCTCTAAGATTGCTACACTGAAACGACAACTCTAAACGGTTCTAATATAAGAGGGGGAGGAGAAGAAGGCTTCTGACCTTCCGTACAATCCTCCCCCACTCTCTACTCAACCCTTTCCTCTCCTTACTCATGCTCAGCATTATAATCCCGACCTTCAACGACGACTGCTCACACCTCGTCTGCGACCTGCAGAAACAATGTGAAGAGATGCAGGCCATGCACGAAGACTTTGCCTATGAAATTCTCGTTGGCGATGACCATAGCACAGATAGTGAAGTTGCCGCTCACAATGCCGTCGTAGAATATTTGCCAGGATGCAGATACATAGAGTATGAGGAGAACGTGGGACGGGCTTTACACCGCAACCGTCTCATTGAGGAGTCACGCTATGACTGGGTGCTGATAATTGATGCCGATGCTGAGGTAATAGACGATGATTTCATTCTAAAATATTGGTTGGCCCAAGAGACTTCCCCCGAGGGAGACATCTTTGTGGGCGGATTGACCACTCCTGCTATAGCAGCACCAGGTTGCGAACTGCGACACCGCTATGAAACGGAGGTGCAGGGACGGCGGACACTCGAAGTACGCAGGGAAAATCCTGCTGCAAACTTCTCCACCTTCAACTTTATGGCACGACGCTGCGTGCTGAATGCCGTGCGTTTTGATACACGCTGCAAGGCATACGGCTACGAAGATGCCCTTTTCGGTATAGAAGCTGCACAACGAGGATACAAAATCCTACACATTGACAACCCATTGCAACACAATGGCATCAACGACTCTGCTGCTTTCCTGAGAAACAGCGAGACTGCTCTGCAAACCTTAGCCACACTGGGACCGCCCATGACGGACCACGCCCGAGTGGCACGCATGGCAAAAAAGATGGAACAGCTACACTTGGCAGCTATATTGCGAGGATTCTTCAGTTTATTAGCCCCTTTGCTACGCAGCAACCTTCTCTCCCGAAAGCCATCGCTAAAGATTTTCGCCTACTATAAATTAGGCTACTACCTGACTCTGAAGCAGGCGAAGAAATAATGCTTATAAACCTTAACCTCCCCCACTACTCTATGAAACCACTCTTCATTGCTGGTCCATGCGTGATAGAAAGTCAGGAACTGCTGGAACAAACTGCTTGCACGCTGACAAAAATAGCTAACGCAACGGGCGCAGAGATGATTTTCAAAGCATCGTTCGACAAAGCCAACCGCACTTCGCTCCACTCCTTCCGCGGACCGGGACTTGAGCGCGGCTTACAAATGCTGGCTGACATACGGGATAAACATGGTCTGCGGATAACAACAGACATCCACGAAAGCTATCAGGCAGCGGCAGCAGGCGAGGTGTGCGACATCTTACAGATTCCTGCCTTCCTGTGCCGTCAGACAGACCTCCTCGTGGCGGCAGCACATACGGGACGTATAGTCAATATTAAGAAGGCACAGTTCCTGAGTGGAGAGGACATGCGCTTCCCGGTTGAGAAGGTGAGAGAAGCTGGCGGAACAGAAGTATGGCTGACAGAACGAGGCAATACCTTCGGCTACAACAACCTCGTAGTAGATTTTCGGAATCTTCCGCTCATGCGCCAATGGGCAGACCGCGTCGTCATGGACTGCACCCACAGCGTGCAACGTCCAGGCGGCGGAAATGGCTGTACAAGCGGCGACCGCCAATATGTGCCTGCCATGGCGTTGGCGGCAAAAGCCTTCGGCGCACAAGGCTATTTCTTTGAAGTGCATCCCGACCCAGACCATGCCTTGAGCGACGGACCGAACATGCTGTATCTCCATCAATTGCAAGACGTAGTGGAAGCATTGCTGAAGGATAGCCCCACAGCCTTGTAGCTTTAACATTGTTTTTTCTGCTATCATCAGATACAAGCCCCCCAAACATGCCAAAACACCATGTCTAAAAATAGAGAAATCGCCATACAATGCCTACTCGATGAGGCTAAAGCCATTGAGAAACTCACCACACATATTGACGAAGACCTTGACCATGCCGTGGAAACAATTCTACGCTGCAAGGGAAAACTCATCGTTACCGGAGTGGGAAAGAGTGGACACATCGGTGCGAAGATAGCAGCGACCCTCTCTTCTACGGGCACTCCCAGTTTTTTTGTGAATCCCCTCGATGTATTTCATGGTGACCTGGGAGTCATTGGAAAAGATGATGTGGTACTCGCCATTAGCAATAGTGGACAAACGGACGAATTGCTGCGCTTCATGCCCTACCTCCTCTCCAACCATATCCCCGTTATTGCCATGACGGGCAATGCCAACAGTCTGCTGGCCAAAAACGCCAACTACCATCTTTATACGGGTGTGAACCACGAAGCGTGCCCGCTGAACTTAGCGCCCACATCAAGCACCACCGCCACTCTGGCAATGGGCGATGCCTTAGCATGCGCACTGATGGTGGCGAGAGGTTTCAAAGCCAACGACTTTGCACTCTTCCATCCGGGAGGAAGTCTGGGCCGCAAATTATTGACAAGGGCAAAGGATGTGATGCAAACGGAGAACCTACCCATCATCAGTAGTGAAACAAACATGGGCGATGCCTTGGTGACGATGTCGAACGGAAGACTTGGCCTGCTCATTGCGGTCAAAGATGGCAAGGTGGAAGGAGTGGTGACGGATGGCGATGTACGCCGTGCCATGGAACGCCATCATACAAAATTCTTCAGCAGCACCGTAGCTGAGAATATGACACGCCATCCCAAATGCGTCAGCCCCGACACTAAGGTGGTGGAAATAGACGAGATGATGCACAACAACAAAATTCACTGTGTGCTCGTCACTGATGAGCAACAGAGGCTTATCGGTGTCATAGACAGTTTCAAAGTCGGAGCTGTAAAATAGTGTGGGGCCATTAAATCTTTAAGCTCCACCATTAAATATTTCAAAACATCATGACAGATCGCAACCATACAATAACGCTTCTGAAGGCATTTGCCATCATTCTGGTCGTGATGGCTCATGCAGGAAGCCCTGTCTATCTCTCACGCTTTTCATACATGATAGGCGTGAGTCTGTTTTTCATGGCTTCCGGCTATTTTTTTAAGGAGAAATATCTGACAGATGAGGCGACCTTCGTCAAACGAAGACTAAAAGGTCTCTACATCCCATTCGTGAAATGGAGCATCATCCTCCTGATACTCCATAACTTATGGTTCTATACGGGTATTCTGAATGAGACATACGGCAATGCCTCTGGGGGCGTTACCCACCCACTTTCCGCGCACGCTTGGATGCAATCATTATGGAGCATCGTGACCAACATGGGTGGCTACGATATGTTCCTCGGTGGAGCGTTTTGGTTCTTCCGTTCCCTTCTTGTGGCGAGCATTGTTTTCCTCATTGGCTTCAAATGTCTGAGTCTGCTGCCAATATTCGGCTACGGAAAGCAGGAAGAAGCCTTGGAAGAGGCTGAAAAACCGAGTTTATCTGTCAGCAGCAAGATTTCCCTCACGCTGGCAACCATCGCTCTGGGTCTCGCATTGTGGATGACATCTGAAAAACTCCGTTGGACAGGCATGTCACAAGGAGGCTACCGCGAGTTAATGGGCGTATTTTTCCTTAGCATGGGCTTTCTTTACCATCGTTTCTGCATTTGGGGCGCACAAACCAAACGTCCAAAATTATTACCCTTTTGGGCTTCAAATACAACGACGGCAGGATTGAAGTGGGCAGCCCGGGCAAAATGCCACGGACTGCAGATGATTCATGCACTGGTAGCTTTTCTGCAAAGCAGCGTATGGACCTTATGCCATATTCCTTTGGTATCATTGTTGATGTCAATGCTGATACTGATACTCTTTACCTCTACCCTCCATCCTTCCATGACCGTACGTGCACACAGCCTGACGGAGGTCTTTGCATTGGCAGCAAGCGGTATCGTTGGCTTCAGCTTCGCCCGCAATTTGGCCATGTATGCCAACTTGATAGGCCGCCATGCAAATTCAGAAGACGAGAAACGAGAAGCAGGCATAGCTCAAGAATTACAGCAAGCTCTCCGAAAGACATTATTATACATTGGCGACCATACGCTCTACATTTTTGCATGGCATCTATTAAGTTTCAAATTAGTCAGCATACTCAAGGTGCTCGTCTATGGGCTGCCTTGGGAGATGGTAGGCGGACATCCTGTGGTCCACTCCGAAGAAGGACAGTGGTTTTGGGTGCTCTATAGCATAGTAGGCATCGCCTTGCCATGCTTGGGAATTTGGGGCTACAGAAAATGCTTAGAACGCTTTGGAGAACACCTGAACTTAGCTTCGGTAGGACAGTTTGGCATGGCAGGAATGGTTGTTCTTTTCACCCTCTTTGTGAAAGGAAGCAAGATACTGCTGCGTTGGAGCATCGTCTCCGCACGCTGGACTGGCAGAGCCATTGTCGTTGCTGCACGCTTCACAAAGAAAGCCTTTATATGGTTCTTTGGCGGCTTCTTCAGATGGATTGTTAGCTTTGGAAAAAGTTTTATTGATACCATCAAAGATGGTTCGCACGTAGAGCAGGACGAATAATATTCGTAGATAATAAGTTATTGCTGTCCGGCTAAATGACTATCTTCGCCGGTGGTTATAATTTTTATTTGCAACAACAAAGATAACCAAAAGGGCTGATACTTCGTGAGAAGTGTCAGCCCTAATTCGTTGCGCGCACAAAACTTTACCGGACAGCAATATTTTTGACTATTTCCACGGGTTATCGCAATGTTCTGTACATCCTCCCCTTTCAGGGCGCATATTATAAAATCTTACCGCAGCACTTTCTTGCCCTTCACGATATAGATACCTTTGGGCAGCGTGCTGAAGTTATTCGAAGTGCCTGCGCGTCGGCCATTAAGATGATAGACGGGCGCATTTGCTGCTCCTTCTGCCATCACTTCCCTGATGCCGCTCTGCACATCTTCTTCCACGATTTTGTAGGCATTCCAAGGGGCAACCTCATATTCCGCTGATGCCCCGATGGGTACATATATCGTTTGGAGTGACCTACACGCGTAAAAAATACTTGCTCCTGTTGCAGGTGGCGTTTCGCGGTTCACATGGACCTCGGTCAAGCCCGAGCAATATGCGAAGCACGCATATTCCAAACTGGTTACGGAGTTGGGAATCGTGATGTTGGTCAAGCCTGAGCAATCCCTAAAAAAGTGGCATTTTTGTGTCACAATACAACAACAATAGTTCGTTAAATTTTGGATAATCACGCAGCGTCCGAGACGCCATAATATAA
>CALZJF010000037.1 GCA_945787885.1 uncultured Bacteroidales bacterium
CTTTTTGTCTTTCATTCAGTCACGTAGCCCGCTACGCTCCCTCGTGAAAAACAATAACTTACGGCACGATAGTCGCAAATACATCGCAAGCTAATTTATAGGACCTACCTTCATGGCAGTGGTGAAAATACCGGGCTTTGCAAGCCTTCTACAGAGCTCCCGCTTCCCAAGTAATCATTTTCACCCCTCATAGTGATCAATTTAACCCCAGAAAATGGCCATTTTTCCCTTCAAAATAGTCACTCTGAGAAGAAATGTGCAGTAAAAGTAAGGCAACTTACTATAAAATAATTTTCGTCACCTACTAAACAAATTAAGACCACTGCCAGCATCATATTGAACGACCCATAAATCTCTGTGCAAATTTAGACAAAAATACGGCCAAGGTAGCATTTCGAATGTCTTTTTTGTCAAAATTAGAGGGCAATCATTGGGAAAACAGCAAAAAGGGGAAACAACTTAAACCAAAAAAGGCGACAAACAATGTTTGTTAGCAGATAATAATGTAACTTTGCAGCAGTTTCACAGAAGAATATACTTAATACTGAATGATTACAACTCAAAAACTTATTGACCTCATTATCGAAGGCATACAGGAAAAGAAAGGACGCAGCATCACTGTGGCAGATTTGAGTCACATTACCACTGCACCCGCAGAAGCATTTGTTATTTGCACGGCAGGAAGCCCTGCGCAAGTTGATAGCATCATAGACAGCATCGAAAATACAACTCGAACAAAAGGTCATGAGAATCCTACAACCATTGCTGGACGCCAGAACTCTCTTTGGGTAGCAATGGACTATGGAAATGTGATGGTGCATGTCTTCGTCCCTGATATGCGCGAATACTATGACATTGATAATCTTTGGTCGGATGCCTTAGTTACGCAGATTCCTGACCTTGACTAAGATTATCTCCATGTCACAAGCCAAATTGAATGTTATAGCACAGGGAAGGTCTGTTGCATTGCAGTCATGTCCTGCAAAAAATCAGTAAACAGATTCTTTCCATCATGTTTTTACAATGGCAAACTCACAGCACCCACAACAAAAAAAGGATAATGAACCCAAGATGCCGAAATTCAATCTCAATTGGATTTATTTCATCATCATCTTCGCCTTGGGTATCATGCTCTATCAGGGCAACAGCAATCCTGGTAGTTTCGACAAAGAGGTAAGTTACTCAGAGATAAAAAACTATATCACCAATGGCTACACCAAGGAACTTATCGTTGATAAGTCGGACGGTGTAGTCCGCATCGTCATACTGCCTGAAAAAATCCGGAAGGTATATCAGAAAGGGGTAGATGATGTAGGCAAAAAACCGACGGTTTCTGCACGATACCCCTCGGCAGACAAGGTGGAAGACTTTATCGTACAAACAGGCTATCAGGGTAAGGTGACCTACGAGGAGCACAACTCTTTCTGGCGTTCTGTCCTGACCAGCCTGCTCCCCCTGCTTCTCTTCTTCGGACTTTGGTTCCTTATCATGCGCAGAATGGGCGGTATGGGCGGAGGAGGAGGCATCTTCAATGTTGGAAAGTCAAAAGCCAAGGAATACGACAAAGAAAACGGTCCGCAAGTGACGTTCAAGGATGTTGCCGGTCAGGAAGGTGCCAAACAAGAAGTGCAGGAAATCGTGGAATTTTTGAAGAACCCAGGCAAATATACGGAACTGGGTGGCAAAATCCCCAAGGGGGCATTGCTCGTTGGTCCTCCGGGAACGGGAAAGACCCTCTTGGCAAAAGCTGTAGCTGGCGAAGCGGGGGTTCCATTCTTCTCAATGTCAGGATCGGACTTCGTTGAGATGTTCGTCGGCGTTGGTGCCAGTCGTGTGCGCGACCTCTTCGAGAAGGCAAAAGCCAAAGCACCATCCATCGTTTTCATCGATGAAATCGATGCCATCGGTCGAGCACGCTCCAACAAAACCAGCTTCGGCGGCAACGATGAGCGCGAAAGCACGCTTAATCAGCTGTTGACAGAAATGGATGGATTCGGCACAAACAGTGGTGTCATCATCCTTGCTGCTACAAACCGCGTGGATGTCCTTGACGCGGCTTTACTGCGTGCCGGACGTTTCGATCGTCAAATTCACGTTGACCTTCCAGATCTCCCCGAGCGCATCGCCATCTTCAATGTGCATCTCAAACCGCTGAAACTGGAAAAAGGCTTGGACATCGACCTTCTGGCACGCCAGACACCGGGCTTCTCCGGTGCAGACATCGCCAATGTTTGCAATGAGGCTGCCCTCATCGCAGCCAGACACGACCATGAAAGCGTCACGAAACAGGATTTCTTGGATGCAGTAGATAGAATCGTCGGTGGTTTGGAACGCAAAACCAAGGTGATGACGCAGGAAGAAAAGAAAAGCATCGCACTGCATGAGGCGGGACATGCGTCTGTCAGCTGGCTATTGGAATATGCCAATCCGCTCATTAAAGTCACGATAGTACCTCGTGGTCAAGCTCTTGGAGCCGCGTGGTATCTGCCTGAAGAGCGCAGCATCGTCACACAGGAACAAATGCTCGATGAGATTTGTGCCACTCTGGGCGGCCGGGCTGCGGAAGAACTCTTTACGGGGCATATTTCATCGGGAGCTATGAACGATTTGGAGAAGGTGACGAAACGCGCCTATGGCATGGTAGCCTATATGGGAATGAGCGCGAAGTTACCCAATCTGTGCTACTATAACACCCAAGAATCGTTCGTCAAACCATATAGCGACACAACGGCTCGTCTGATTGACGAAGAGGTACAGCGCATTATTAGCGAACAGTATGAGCGTGCAAAACAGTTGTTGTCAAAATATGCAGAACAGCACAACATGCTTGCCGAACTGCTATGCGAAAAGGAAGTTATCTTTGCTAAAGATGTAGAAGATATATTCGGACCGCGTCCGTGGCGTTCAAGAGCAGAAGTCTTACTGACTGAGCAGCCTCAAGCGAAGGATAATGAGGATAAGAAAGGTGAAAACTAAGCATTCTATATTCATCCGAAATCTATGACTATTCATCCCCCTCCTCCACAATAATATGTGTGTGCGAGGGGGAATAGATACAAAAACATGATTCTTTTTCCATGAAAAATCTTGTCATCCGAGCAATTACTGGTGCCGTGTATGTGCTTGCCCTTGTCGGGTGTACCGTTTGGGGACCACAGAGTGCTTTTATCTTTTTTGCGTTGGTTGCTGCCGGCTGTGTCTATGAGTTCGGAACCATCATGAACAAGCATTACGAAGCAGAGACGAACCGTCCTCTATCCGCCATTGCTGCATTCATCCTTTGCAGTGCAGTATGGCAATATCAGATTGGATACGGCGACTATGTCAAGATGTTTGCTCTTTATGGCTTCACCTTGCTTTATGTTATTGTCTCAGAACTATATCGCCAAGCAGACAATCCTATGCGCAACTGGGCTTTGGCATTTGCCTCTCAGATTTACATTGCCCTACCCTTCTCTTTGTTGCCCTTTATAAGCATTCGGTATGATGCTGTAGAGAATTTGATGCAATATGAGTGGATATACACCCTTGCCATTTTTATCTTTCTATGGACAAACGATACGGGAGCATATCTTGTAGGCTCACTCTTTGGTCGATATGTTCCTTATAAGCTTTTCCCTCGCATTAGTCCAAAGAAATCATGGATAGGGAGCTTGGGAGGTGTGATGCTGACGATAATTGCAGCTGCTGTCATTGAGCATTATGCAGCAGGATTACCCCTATGGCAATGGATAGGATTGGCACTGACCGTCTGCGTCTTTGGCACATGGGGCGATTTGGTGGAGAGTCTCATCAAGCGACAAGTAGGCATCAAGGATAGCGGAAAGATTTTGCCAGGACATGGCGGCTTCCTTGACCGTTTCGACTCTGCCCTGCTGGCTATCCCCGGCGCAGTCATCTATCTTGCGTTAATTGTCTGAAATTGATTCTATAAAAATATTTATCCTTCCCTTAAATCTTTTTCTATGAAAAAAACATTAACGTTATTCCTGATGCTCATCGTAGGAATCGTTTCCTCATGGGCACAGCTACCAGAATTTTCTACGGAAGACAATCCTGTTTATTACAAGGTAAACTTCATACAAGGAAGCACCTTTCTTCAAGACAACGGTTCAGGTACTTTCCTGACCAACGAGAACGCATCTGCTAACGGTGGGCAGCTTTTTGCCTTTGTCGGAACGCAAAATAATTTCAAACTGCTTTCCAAGTTGGGCAACTATGTAACGACCAAACAGGGTACAGCCATCAATAACGGTCAGTCGGCACTCCTGCTCTATAGCTCCACCACGGGCGATGATTTTCAGATTATGGATTCTCCCAAGCAAAATGGTTGCTTCGTAATTACTCGCAAGGGTAATACATCAACGGGCTTTAACACTTGGGGCGGTGCCGCTGCACCTCATAATATTGGTTTTTGGGAAAATTCTGACCCCAACAACCAAATCAAATTTGTTGACCCTGCTAATCTCCCTGATTATTCCGAGCTTGACAAACTGATTACCAAGACGTATAGCCAGTCTGGCACAAAACTCACTTCTTGGACACCTGAAAATCCCCTGACGCTTTGGTATAATGTTCCTTCTACGCTGACTTCCGTGAGCAACAAGTGGATGGAATATGCTCTCCCCATAGGAAATGGTCGTTTGGGTGCCTGCCTGATGGGAGGTGTTTATGCTGACCAGATTCAGTTTAACGAGAAGAGCCTTTGGACGGGAACATCCACCATTCAGGCCAATCCCAATCATGGTAAATACATGAATTTTGGCTCGCTCTATGTCATTGATGAGTCAAATGATTTCACCTCTTTCTCGCAGTATAAACGCTGGCTCGACATTCAGGATGGTATCGGCGGTGTTGATTTTACAGATGCCGACGGCAATGCCTATGCACGTCGTTACTTCGCCTCTGAGCCCGACAATGTCATAGTAGCTCACTACGTAGCTCCCCAAGGCAAGAAGCTCGCCTTCCAGATTAGCTATTATGCAGGCGATGGCATCAATGCAACGGCTCCGAAATACAACGACAATCAGGGATGTTTCACTGGCGAGACCGATTTGCTTCTTTACAACACCACATTCCGCGTAGTCCCCGTCGGCGAAGGTGCTACCGTATCTTCTGACAAAGAAGGTGTACATGTAGCTAATGCCGACGAAGTCATTGTGCTGCTCGCTGGTATGACTGACTATGATGGCACCAATAGCGTAACATTCTCCACTGGCGTTGGTGCCGACGGACTCGCTACTGCCGTCAATGCCACTCTTGAAGCAGCTGCTGCCAAGAGTTATGAAGAGCTGAAGGAAGCTCATCTCAACAACTTCCATCAGTATATGGGACGCGTAGAACTTAATCTGGGAACTTCCACCCAATTGGCAGCTTCCGATAAAACTACTGAAGCACTTATCACTTACTATAACCAGTCTGTTGCCAACAGCAAGTCGGCTCAGGGTCTGTTCCTCGAGCAGCTGTATTTCCACTACGGACGTTACCTTGAAATCAGTTCCAGCCGTGGAAATTTGGATGTTCCCAGCAATCTTCAGGGCATTTGGAACAACAGTGCTTCTGCACCTTGGAACTCTGATGTACATACGAACATCAACATTCAGATGAACTACTGGCCTTCTGAGCCCACAAACCTCAGCGAGTGCCACCTGCCCTTCCTGAACTATATCGTCAATATGACAAATAGCCCGGGATGGAAACTGGCAGCAAAGAATGCAGGACAGAGCGTAGGATGGACGGTGCATACAGAATCGAACATCTTCGGTGGCATGAGTTCTTGGATGAGCAACTACACCATCGCTAATGCCTGGTATGTCAGCCACCTCTGGCAACACTATCGCTATACGCTCGACAAGGAGTATCTTGCCAAAGTGTTCCCTGCCATGTGGAGTTGTGCTCAGTATTGGGCAGAACGCTTGGTACTTGCCAACGATGGCACGTATGAATGTCCGAAGGAATATTCCCCGGAACATGGTCCGGGCAGCGAGAATGCTACGGCACACAGCCAGCAGCTATGCCGCGAACTGTTTGAAAACACACTTGAAGCCGTAGAGATTCTTGGTATCGAGCCTGATTATGAATGGCTGACCAAGATTAAGGACCGCTACGAAAAGCTTGACTTAGGCTTGGCTGTAGAGAAATATACGGGTAACTGGGGAACTTCTGTTCTCAACAGCAACACGGATATTCTCCGTGAGTGGAAATACACGGGCTATACGGCTGGCGAAAACGGCCATCGCCATCAGAGCCACCTCATGTGTCTCTATCCCTTCAATCAGGTATATCCGGGTAGCGAGTATTTCGATGCCGCCGTCAATAGCCTGAAGCTCCGCGGCGACAACTCTACCGGATGGTCCATGGGATGGCGCATTAACCTTTGGGCTCGTGCTCAGGATGGCGACCATGCACGCACACTGCTCCGCAATGCGCTGAAGCACTCCACTTCCTATGGCACCGACCAGAGCCGTGGTGGTATCTACTATAATCTCTTTGATTCTCACGCCCCCTTCCAGATAGATGGTAATTTTGGTGCCTGCGCCGGTATTGCAGAAATGCTCATGCAGAGTGCTACAGGCACTATCAGCATTCTTCCCGCACTTCCCTCTGCTTGGAGTCAGGGAAAAGTGACGGGTCTGAAAGCCGTTGGCGACTTCACCGTCGATATCGAATGGAAGAGCGGCAAGGCATCAGTTGTTAGCATCCTCAACAATCAAGGTCAGCCTCTGCGCGTAAAGTTGAGTGCCGATGCCCTTGCAGAAGCTGTTTTCACTGTCAATGGTGCACAGGTTGAAACTACTCTTATGGACGATGGTAGCGTATTGGTTCCTTCTGAACAGGCTGGCGACAATGTCATTATTGTCGTTGGCAAGGAGACTGGCATTGCTCAAGCAGCCTCTACCGTAAACGCCTCTGACGTCGCCTACGACCTCTCAGGCCGTCAGACATGTCCTAATCAGAAGGGTATTTTCATCGTCAATGGTGAAAAGCAAATCAAATAAGTTTTCCATTCTTTTATTATAGAAAACCTCAGTAAATTAGCGTGCGCCATTGAGATTGTCTCAGTGGCGCACATTTTTATATCAACTCAATATCAAATCCTCCCATAATAATGAGAAGAATCCACTCCGTCCTCCTCTCATTCTTCATAGCCACATCCATCTCCGCCCGAAAATCAACAGAAGTAACCGTTCTGCAATGGAACGTATGGCAAGAAGGCAGCGTCGTTCCTGGTGGTTTTGAAGCCATTGTCGATGAAATAGCCCGATTACGTCCTGATTTCGTCACCTTCAGCGAAGTGCGAAACTATAACAACACTGATTTTAGCCAGCGAATTACAGAGGCTCTGAAGCAAAGGGGCGAAACGTACTATGGTTTTTATTCCTACGACTCAGGTTTGCTCAGCCGCTATCCTATTGAAGAGAACATTACGGTTTTTCCTGAGAATAAAGACCACGGAAGCATCTACAAACTTACCACCCGCATTGGCAAACGCCCCGTCAGCGTTTATACCGCACATCTTGACTATCAAGACTGCGCATATTATGACGTTCGTGGCTATGATGGCAACACTTGGAAGCCTACTACCCCACCCTCTGATGCCGCCACCGTCATTGCACTCAGCGACCGCTCCTGGCGCGATAATGCCATAGATATTTTCCTCAACGAAGCGCGCCATGATATTGCCGATGGTCATGTCGTCATCATCGGTGGAGATTTCAACGAACCGTCACACCAAGATTGGATATGCGCTACTGCCCAACTTTATGACCACCGTGGTTTAGTCGTGCCTTGGACGGTCACCACAAAGTTAGCAGAATCGGGATTCCACGATGCTTATCGCACTTTCTTCCCCGATGTCGTCAAATATCCGGGCTTCACCTATCCTTCCGCCAATCCTCTTGTTGACATCAGCCGTCTGACATGGGCTCCAGAGGCCGACGAGCGCGAGCGCATTGACTACGTATGGTTTAAGGGTGAGGGCGTCAGTGTGGTGGATGCCAAAATCTTCGGTCCCGATTCCAGCATCTGCCGGAGTCAGGTGGTGAAGGATGATTCTTCTGATCCTTTTATCACTCCCTCTGGTGTTTGGCCCACTGACCATAAGGGAGTTTGGATTAAACTGCGCTTTTAACTCTATAAATCTCATAGAAATGAATGCTCTTCTTCTTTGTGCTGCCGGACTCTGTGGAGCCACAGTAATAGGTAGCATCATAGGTTTCTTTATCAAAGAACTTCCGCATAAGTGGAACGACACAGTTTTGGGATATTGCGCAGGCATTATGCTTGCAGCCTCTACGATAGGACTTATCGTTCCCGCGTTCGACCACCGTGGCACGCTTTCGTGGGCGGTCATTGCTGTCAGCGTAATGGCAGGTGCCTATTTCCTGAACCTCTTGGATATTGTCACCCCTCATCTTCACCACATCACAGGACTCGACCCCGAACAGCACAAAGGCAACGGACGCACGAATCGCATCCTGCTCTTCGTAATGGCTGTTGCCCTGCACAAAATGCCAGAAGGCATGGCAGCTGGCGTAAGCATAAACATGGGTGAGGATGGCTTAGTTGATTGGACCGTCACCTTGGGAATTGCCCTGCAAAACATCCCAGAAGGTATGGTGGTCATCGCCCCTTTACTTCTTGCCGGAGTCAGTCGTCTTCGCACCTTCATCATCTCCGTCTCTATCGGCCTACTTGAAGTCATTGGAGTTACGGCAGGTTGGGCACTTGGCAGCATTTCCACCACCCTGCTCCCCGTGCTTCTTGCATTTGCTGGTGGTGCGATGCTCTATGTCACCTCCGATGAGATGATTCCCGAAACGCATGCGCACGGCTATCAAAAGCAAGCCACCTACGCCCTTTTGCTGGGATTTGTAAGTCTGCTTCTTTTGGAATAACGTAGCGTTCAGACAAAAGCGAGCGTTCTGCCCTAATAGTCAGCAAACTATTGGCAGAACGCTCGTTTTGTATTCGTTCGAGTGCTTACTTATCTCCTTATCATGACAAAAGAAGAATGACGCAGATACAGCAGTGGAATTTGAAGATACAGAAATTCTCTATCACAATTAGGTAAGTAGTTAAGCAAAATTATTTTTTTTGTAGGTAAATAAAATTAGTTTACTGTAAGATGCCTTATTTCTACGGTACATTTCGTCTCAGACTGACCATTTTGAAGGGAACAATGATCATTTTGTGGGGTCAAAATAATCACTTAGTGGGGCGAAAATAATCACTTGAGAAGCAGGAGTTCTGCAGAAGAGTTGTAAAGCTCGTCATTTTTACCACAACTACTCATTTCATGCCAGTCTGAACAGAGTGGGTTTCATGGTTTTAAGGGAGGAATGAAAAGGGACTTCCTGAGTCGGATTTATCAACAAGCATTGACACAACAGGAAGCACGCCCCGAATAGCTCCTCGGATAAGGGCCATACATTGTGTACTTGTTATAAACGAATTCTTGCTCCTTACTTAACGAGGAAACTCACTAAAGAACCACAACGATGCTAAGACATAGGGGGGAGGTAAAAGAAAGCAGGCATCGCCTCTGCACACAAATAAATCAATTCGCTGCCTTTGCGTTTGAATACTTTGCTGATACATACAGCCGCGTAAACAACAAATGTCCGGACGACACCTGACGTCGCCCGGACATTATTTATATAACGTTCTTAAGCTATGATTTACTTAATCACTTTCTTACCATTGTTGATAATGATCTGACCATCAACAGGGCGTGCAATTCTGCGGCCTTGGAGGTCATACTGCTTGGTAGCATTCTCGAGGATGATGCTTTCAAGACCAGTGGTCTCGCCAGAACCCGTGATTTCGATGTTCTTCACGATGGACTTGTTGAAGACCTTACCATCTACCTTGAAGCTCTTCGGAGCGATATAGACAGTAGCCTTGCCCGTTGCAGGAGTAATGAATGCAGATACCTTGCGAGCGTAAGCCTCTGCCATGGCAGCCTTATCGCCGCGGAGGTCATTCATCTTCTCGAACTTCACGGTAGCCACATTGCCTGCGACATCTACACTTCCGGCGAAGTTGTTAGCTCCACCGTTAGAGAAGATGAGGGCAAAAATCTTACCGTTCGTATCGTAGAGAGCACCGAGGATGCTGTAACCGCTACGAACCACCTCGTTAGCATAGCAGAAGGTGACGGGGAGACTGGTGAGGTCGTCCATTGAAGCTGCCTCTTCGGGAAGCTCGCAATCACCCTTCCATACACCGTAAACCGTGATGGTGATAACGATGTCCTTGTCGTAGGGAACACCATCAATCAGGATAGAACCCTTGGCAATGGTGATGGTGTAAGTGCCAGGTTCGGTGATGTTGCTGGTGTTTACAACAATCTGGTTCATGTCTTCGCCCAACGTGATACCAATGTTCTCAGAAACAGTGTTGCCGTTTTCGTCAACGATGGTCACGTCGTTGTTCTCGAAGTTGATTTCTACCACTTCGGCATCAGTGAAGGTATAGACGATTTCGTCAAATTCCTCTACCTTTCCGCCGTCGGGGATGCTGGTCACAATGTCCAGCTCGGAGGATTCACCCCAAGTGAAGGTGAACTTACCCGTCTCAGAGGGAACGAAGTTCATGTAGTCCTCGTAATATTCATAGAGGAAGTACATTTCTCCGCTCTCTGCATCGCCGGTGATACCGGAAGCAGGCTGACCGTTGTCGTCAGCAGAGTATGCCACAACGCTGTCAATGTAAGTATTGACGCTGTCATACCACATTCCTGCGTAAGCATTCAGATAGTTGAGCGTTCCGTTCGGATTAACGGTGAATCGTACAGCAGGAGCATACTCATAGAGTCCGCCCAAGCTGGAGAGCTCATATTGTACATCGTCGCCCTGAACATATTTCGTCAGCGTAACGGTGTTGTTGTCAGCCACGAAGGCAGAAGTTCCGCCATTGGCAGCTTCGAAGTGCGTCGTGCCCTTTACGCTCCATTCGATGACGGGGTCGGGCAGTCTGGTAAGAACGAACGATTCAATCTTCTCATATACTTCTTCACCCTGAGAGATGGTGATAGGATCGAAGGTCAGCGTAGAGAAGTCATCGCTGATAGTAGCAACGAACTCGCTACCCTCAGGATTGCTGATTACGTAAGAATACCAGCCAATATATACACGCTGAGTACTGAAGAGCACCTGCTTGTTGCTGCCATCTACGACACCCATGAGAGCTGTTTCGAGACCATAATCGTTGAAATTCTTGAACAAGAGCATTTCGCCGTCAGCCTCTACAGTCATCTTATATTTGCGCGTGAAGCTTTCCCAGTCGAAGTAATCGTTGAAGGCCGTCTCACCCTCCTGCAGAGCGGTATAGTCACCAGCGAGCTTCTGTGCAAGAGCATAGTTAGGGATGATGACTTCGCCAGGGATGGTGTAGCTGATGCTGAATGCGTCAGCGGGAACCATGTTTGCACCAATTGTAAATGCTCCAGCTTCGGCACTCAAGGTGTAGGTGCCAGGAGCTACAATGGCTTCCTCAGTCTGGAAGGAGAATGCGTCAGGCAGATTCTTGTTTGTACCCCATACAGCCTCCATGTTGGAATTGGTAAACTCTGCTACCACATTTCCTAACATATCAGTCAGGCGTACAACGCAATTTTCAGAAAGGTAAACACCAGCAGCGTGGCCTACCTTGAACTGACGCAGGCTTTCAGTCTCACCAGCTTCGGGGGTAATCGTCAGCGTGGTGCTTACAGAAGGATCGGAAACGAGGGTGAACTGGAATTCCTGCTCAGCGCAGGGAACGCCATTACCATCTACGAAGTAGCCAGCAGGAACTTTGACGGTATATACACCATCCGTCGTGATAGCTTCGCTCAGGCTGATGAATGCCTCTACAGGCACTTCATCATACTTGCTTGCACCGGGATAGACGAAGTCGAAGGCGTCACCGTTGAAGGTCTTCACCACGCCAGCACCTTTGCGAAGCAGGGCAAGAGCCGTTATGTAAGACTTCTCGCTCACCATGATGCCACCGTCTGTAGTAGCGTTGGTGAAGCGGAGCTCGTCAAGACTCTTCACCTCGCTGTCGGCAATTGCCAGATTTACTACGAAGGAAGAAGGCAGGGGAGCAGCTACGATGGTGAAGTGGAAGCTCTGCTCTGCGCAGGGAATGCCATTGCCATCTACGAAGTAGCCCTCAGGCACAGTCACGGTGTATTCGCCTGCCGTCGTGATAGCTTCACTCAGGCTTACATAAGCCTCTACAGGAATCTCGTAAGACTTGCTTCCATCAGGATAGGTGAAGTCGAAGTCGCTGCCAATGAAGGTCTTCAGCAGACCGGCATCCTTGCGAATGAGGGCGATGGGAGACTTGTAAGACTTCTCGCTCACCATGATGCCACCGTTGGTAGTAGCATTGGTGAAGCGGAGTTCGTCAAGGCTCTTCACGTCGCTGTCGGCGATTGCCAGATTAACAACGAAGGATGAAGGCAGGGGCTCGGGAACGACGGTGAAGTGGAAGCTCTGCTCAGCGCAGGAAACACCATTACCATCTACGAAATATCCGGCAGGCACGGTCACGGTGTATTCACCAGCCGTCGTGATAGCTTCGCTCAGGCTTACGAATGCCTCTACAGGAATCTCGTCATACTTGTTTACACCGGGATAGGTGAAGTCGAAGTCATAACCCGTGAAGGTCTTCAGCAGACCAGCACCCTTGCGAACGAGGGCGATGGGAGAAGCATAGGCATTGTTTACCATGATACCACCGTTGGCAGCAGAGTTGGTAAAGCGGAGCTCATCGAAGCTCTTCACCTCGCTGTCGGCAATCGTCAGATTGACTACGAAGGTAGAAGCTGCGGGATCTCCGACAACCGTGAAGTGGAAAATCTGCTCTGCACAGGGAACGCCATTGCCATCCACGAAGTAGCCCTCAGGAACGTTTACGGTATATTCACCAGCCGTGGTGATAGCATTGCTCAGGCTAATGAATGCCTCTACAGGAACCTCGTCATGCTTGCTTGCACCGGGATAGGTGAAGTCGAAGTCGCTGCCGATGAAGGTCTTCAGCAGACCGGCACCCTTGCGAACGAGGGAGATGGGCGACTCATATGCTCTGCTACTAACCATGATGCCACCGTCAGCAGTAGCATTGGTGAAGCGGAGCTCATCGAGGCTCTTCACATCACAGTCGGCAATAGCCAGATTAACAACGAAGGAAGAAGGCAGAGGCTCAGCAACGATGGTGAAGTGGTAAATCTGCTCAGCGCAGGGAACGCCATTAGCATCTACGAAGTAGCCCTCAGGAACGGTCACGGTATATTCACCTGCCGTCGTGATAGCCTCGCTCAGGCTAATGAATGCCTCTACAGGAACCTCGTCATACTTATTAACACCGGGGAAGGTGAAGTCGAAGTCGCTGCCGATGAAGGTCTTCAGCAAACCCGCACCCTTGCGAACGAGAGAGATAGGTGACTCGTATGATCTGCCACTAACCATGATGCCACCGTCTGTAGTAGCATTGGTGAAGCAGAGCTCGTCAAGACTCTTCACCTCGCTGTCGGCAATTGCCAGATTTACTACGAAGGAAGAAGGCAGGGGAGCTGCCACGATGGTGAAGTGGAAGCTCTGCTCTGCGCAGGGAACGCCATTGCCATCTACGAAGTAGCCCTCAGGAACGGTCACGGTGTACTCACCAGCAGTGGTGATAGCATCGCTTAGGCTAATGAATGCCTCTACAGGTACTTCATCATGCTTGCTTGCATCAGGATAGTTGAAGTCGAAGTCGCTGCCAATGAAGGTCTTCATCAGGCCAGCATCCTTGCGAATGAGGGCGATGGGAGACTTGTAAGATTTATCGCTAACCATGATGCCACCGTTGGTAGTAGCGTTGGTGAAGCGGAGCTCTTCAAGGCTCTTCACGTCGCTGTCGGCGATTGCCAGATTAACGACGAAGGAAGAAGGTAGGGGCTCGGGAACGACGGTAAAGTGGAAGCTCTGCTCAGCGCAGGAAACGCCATTACCATCTACGAAATATCCGGCAGGAACGGTCACGGTGTATTCACCAGCCGTCGTGATAGCTTCGCTCAGGCTTACATAAGCCTCAACAGGAATCTCGTCATACTTGCTTTCACCGGGATAGGTGAAGTCGAAGTCATAGCCTTTGAAGGTCTTCAGCAGACCGGCACCCTTGCGAACGAGGGCAATGGGAGAAGCGTAGGCATTGTTTACCATGATGCCACCGTTGGCAGCAGCGTTGGTAAAGCGGAGCTCATCGAAGCTCTTCACCTCGCTGTCAGCAATCGTCAGATTTACTACGAAAGAGGTAGGCAGAGGCTCAGATACTACATTGAAGTGGAAAATCTGCTCAGCGCAGGGAACGCCATTACCATCTACGAAATATCCGGCAGGCACGGTCACGGTGTATTCGCCTGCCGTCGTGATAGCTTCGCTCAGGCTTACATAAGCCTCTACAGGAATCTCGTCATACTTGCTTGCACCGGGATAGTTGAAGTCGAAGTCATTGCCCTTGAAGGTCTTCAGCAGACCAGCACCCTTGCGAACGAGGGAGATAGGCGACTTGTAAGATTTATCGCTAACCATGATGCCACCGTTGGTAGTAGCATTGGTGAAGCGGAGTTCGTCAAGGCTCTTCACATCGCTGTCGGCAATTGCCAGACTTACTACGAAGGAAGAAGGCAGGGGCTCGGGAACAACGGTGAAATGGAAGATTTGCTCAGTGCTTGCCGTGCCGTTGCCATCTACGAAGTAGCCAGCAGGAACGGTTACGGTGTATTCACCTGCTGTCGTGACAGCGTCGCTCAGACTAACAAATGCCGCAACAGGCAGTTCGTCACGCGAATTTACATCCGTATAGTCAAAATCAAAATCATAACCAGTGAAGGTTTTCAACAGACCTGTACCCTTACGTACAAGGGAAATGGGAGAAGCGTAGGCCTTATTAACCAGAATATGGCCATTAGCATTAACAAAGCGGAGCTCGTCAAAGCTCTTCACCTCGCTGTCAGCAATCGTCAAATTGAGTTCGAAAGCGGGAGGCTCAGAAGATACTACGGTGAACTTGAATACCTGCTCGCCGCACAGATTGTATGCGTCATCGCAAAAGAATCCATCGCCCACACGAACAGTGTAATCACCAGGCTGGGTGATAGGCTCACTCAATTTAAAGAAAGCTTCGATTGTTTTTTGATTCCACCACGGAGTATCGTCCGTGTAAACGAAATCAACGTCACTGTTTGTAAACTCTTTTTGCAGTCCACCTCCTTCTCGAATCAATACTAAGGTGGATCCATTGCCACTGCACAAGATGGGTTTTCCATCTTCTGCGTTGACAAAGCGCAACTCGTCAAAACTCTCCACACCGTCAACGGGATTCGTTAGCTTTACTTCGAAAGCGGACGCATTCAAAGCGGTGAAGAATGACAGTAGAAGCGCTACAAAACAAATGTAAAACTTCTTCATAACTGTTTTTTAGGTTATAATGAATGGAAAAGTTGTTTAGTCGATAGCCTACAAAAAAACGGATAGTCTGCAAAAAAAGCAGTAGGAGAAGATACTGATAGTGAAAGACTCGAAGGAGACTTTTTATCGTTAAAACTGACATAATGAAACGAAACCATAAGGATGGAAGGACAAATGCAACATTTCACGCAACATTCGTTTACAGTGTTAGTAATGTGCTACTCTTCATTTCGCTTGCAAATTTACCCTTTTCCACCAAAAACACATTTATAAATGAGTGATTTTTAGGCAATTTTGGGTATTTGTCGTTTCTCTTTGAAAAGTGAACCTTATTTTTCTGATAAAAAGTCTGCAAAAATGCCTATAGTACATATAGGCTAAATTGCTTGTTGTCAGAACGATATGGCAGAATTGAGAGTCAGTAAATCAGGCTTTTTGATACTTTTACCCGACAATCAGAAGAGCCTTTTGCTCAGTACATATAGAAAACAGACTTTGCCGTCTAATCTTTGTCGGAAAAACTCGTATCTTCGCCCCATATTCACATAGGAAAATAACAGTTGTTTATAGTAACTTCTCAACTTCAACAGCACATTACGTCTCCAAGTGACCATGTTGAGGGGTAAAAATAATCATTTTGTGGGGTCAAAGTAATCACTTGAAGGGTGAAAATGAACACCTTGAAAACAGAATCTCCATGAAATGGGCGAAAATCTCAGATTTTTCACCTCAGCAACACGCTACATACATTTATTATTCAAGAGCGCTCGGTCAGACACTTACCATAAACACTCACAACCTCCATACTATGATGAAATACACACCGCTCTACTTGTCTCTCCTGCTGCCGACACTCATGCAGGCGCAGACTCCAACTCCCAATGTCGTCGTCATCCTTGCCGATGATGTAGGCTATGGTGATTTGGGATGCTATGGTGCCAAGAACGTTACGACCCCGAATATCGACCGTTTGTCACAGCAGGGCATCCGCTTCACCAACGCCCATGCCGTAGCTGCCACGAGTACGCCATCACGCTATTCATTGCTCACGGGCGAGTATTCCTGGCGGCGTACTGATACGGACATTGCTGCTGGAAATGCCAAGATGATTATCAACCCTTGGCAATATACGCTTGCCGACCTCTTCCATAGTGCTGGCTATCGCACGGGAGCCATCGGGAAGTGGCACCTTGGGCTGGGCGAAGAAACGGGCAAACAGGACTGGAATGCCCCCCTGCCTTGCGGTCTTCAGGACATCGGCTTCGACTATCACTATATCATGGCTGCCACTGCCGACCGAGTTCCCTGCGTGTTTATCGAGAACGGTTTTGTAGCGAATTATGACCCCGACGCACCGATACAAGTGAGCTACGAGAAGAATTTTCCGGGCGAACCTACCGGGCGCGACAATCCCGAACTGCTCTATAATCTGAAATCCTGCCCAAACCATGGTCACAACCATTCGATTGTAAATGGCATCGGACGCATCGGATATATGAAGGGAGGCGGTAAGGCATTGTGGAAAGATGAGAACATTGCCGACAGCATAGCGGAGCATGCCGTACGCTTCCTCGAAGAAAACCGCGATAAGCCTTTCTTCCTCTATCTTTGCACGAACGACATCCACGTCCCGCGTTTTCCCCACAATCGTTTCAGAGGCAAGAACAAGATGGGACTTCGTGGCGATGCCATTCAGCAATTCGACTGGACAGTGGGGCGCGTCATGGATGCGCTGAAAGATTTGGGACTGGACGATAATACACTCGTGCTCCTGACGAGCGACAACGGCCCCGTGGTCAATGATGGTTATGAGGACCAGGCAGAAGCGTTGCTACATGGCCATAGTCCTGCAGGACCGTTGCGTGGCAACAAGTATAGTGCGTTTGAAGGTGGCACCCGCGTCCCCTTCATCGTGCGCTGGCCTGAAGGCATTCGGGGCGGAAAGGAAAGTCAGGTACTCATGTCGCAAATCGACCTGATGGCTACGTTTGGCGAAATGTTAGGGGCTCGTATGCCGAAAGGTCAGGCACTCGATAGCCAGCCGCATCTCTGCAATCTCCTGGGTGATGATGCCTCGCCTCGTCCTTACGTCATCGAACAGTCGCTCAGCCACACGCTTTCCGTCCGAACGGCTACATGGAAATACATAGAGCCCAGCGATGGAAGGGAGTTTATGCAATTGGAAAAGGTAGAAACAGGCAATGCCCCCCTTCCTCAGCTATACGACATGACAGCAGATTGCAGCGAACGCACAAACGTGGCAGAGAAGCATCCTCAGGTGGTATATGAGCTACAAAATATCCTGCGGAAGGAGCGTAATCGCCGTAAGTGAGAAAGCAGGATTTCCTGCTTGACACCATACACACATATATATATAATAAAGGCGCGTACCAGACAATCGATTGAAATTGTCTGATACGCGCCCCGTTGTTCTTAGATGCGCTAAAAATTCAGAGCCTTACCCTAACACTCTTTTCCGAATGTGGGCAAGGAAGTCTGCCAAAGCCTTTTCGTCGCGACGACTGATGATGTCCTTCAGTTCGTCGAGCACGCCTCCAACTCTCTCTAACTGCCCTGCCGTGCGAGGGTTGAAGAGAATTTCGCGCAGGAGTCCTTCGTCTTCCCCCAGCACGCCCTTCGCGATGCGAAGATGCCGTTTGAAGGTCGTGCCTGGAGCATCAGGGCGCTTCATCACTGCCGAAAAGACAAAAGTGCTGACGAATGGAATGCTGAGCGAATACGCCATCGTTTCATCATGCTCGTCGAAGGTACACTCGTGAATATGAAGCCCCAGACGCGCATAAAGGTCGCGGAAGAAGAGACGTCCCATATAGTCGCCCTCAGTGATAATGATGGCATTCTCATCGCTCAGTTGTCCAAGATTGGCAAAGGTTGGACCAAACATCGGATGTGTGGAGACGTAGCGCATGCCTTGCGCCTCATAAAATGCTTGCATGCCCGTCTTGACTGATGCAATGTCAGAGAGGATGCAGTCGGATGGCAGGTGGGGCATCAAATCTTGAAAGGCACGCAGCGTATGTTTCAGGGTGACGGCATTGATGACGAGTTCAGGCGCAAAAGCATCCACCTCATCGAGCGTGGTAAACCGCTGCGTGTTGTACATAAACCGGAGCCGTCGCGCATCTGTATCAAGCACTGCCGTCTCATGGTCGAAGCTGAGGAGATCGACAAAGAACGACCCCATCTTGCCAGCTCCCAGAACGAGGATTCTCATAAGTAGGTCTATTTGTTTAAGATTTCCATCTGCTGCGCTACGGACTCCTCATGTATATGCTCGAAGATGTCACGTATGAAGCTACTGGTCATGCCATTCAGCGCACCCTGCGCTCCGCGCTTCTCCAAAATTTCCGTGTAGCGCATGGTCTGCACGATAGTCATGTTGTGCTCTTTCTTATATTGCCCGATTTCCCGGCTGATACGCATACGGGTGGCAAGGAGTTCGAGAAGCTGATTGTCCACCTCATCTATCTGCCTACGCAAAGCCTCCAGACTCTCCGACGTACTCAAATCTCGGCGAATGGTAAGCTTTTCCAAGATGAACGACAGGATGTCGGGTGTCACCTGCTGTTTGGCATCGCTCCATGCACAGTCTGGCTGGCAGTGGCTCTCAACGATGAGTCCATCATAGCCCAAGTCCATAGCTTGCTGGCAGAGCGGCGCCACTAATTCCCGCCGTCCGCCAATATGACTGGGGTCGCAAAATATAGGAAGGGATGGGATGCGCCGACGGAGTTCGATGGGGATATGCCACATGGGAGGATTACGATAGATGCGCTTATCGTATGACGAGAATCCGCGATGAATGGCGGCGAGGCGCTGAATGCCAGCATTATTCAGACGTTGCAGGGCTCCCACCCACAATTCAAGATCGGGGTTGACAGGATTTTTCACGAGTACGGGGACATCGTGTCCCTGCAAGGCATCTGCAATTTCCTGTACGGCAAAGGGGTTGGCAGAGGTTCTCGCGCCTATCCAGAGCACGTCGATGCCATATTCCAGTGCTGCCTTTACGTGTGCGGCATTGGCGACCTCCGTGGCAGTAAGCATACCGCACTCGTCGTGTACGCGTCGCAGCCAGGGGAGTCCCTTTTCGCCCACACCTTCAAAGCCGCCGGGCTTCGTCCGTGGTTTCCAAATTCCTGCTCTCATGATGCGGATGCCGTTGGCAGCCAGTTGGAGTGCAGTCGTCATCACTTGTTCCTCCGACTCTGCTGAGCAAGGACCTGCAATGACGAGGGGACGGCGTGTGGTATCTATTCCGGGAAGATTAAGCGGTTGGAGTGTCAGTTCTTGTTCCATAATATATATAATATAGGTGTAAGGGGAAGGAGATAGGTTACTGTAGGAGTTTCAGTTTCCGTATGCGTTCGAGTGCTTCTGCAAGTCGTTCTTCCGAGGCGCAGAGCGACAGGCGGACATACGCATCGCCCTGATGGCCAAAGATGAAGCCAGGCGTAATGAAAACCTCAGCATCACGAAGAATCTTTTCAGCAAACTTCTCCGAACGTATCTCTCCTTCGCCAACGTGAAGTTGCGATAAAAGAGGATGGTCGTCAGGGATATGCCCCCAGAGGAACATGCCCGTCTGACGGTCGAATTGAGCCACGCAGCCCAAGGCTCTCATGATGTCCTCGGCATACTGTCGACGACGGGAATAAACCTCCACGTTGTACGTCTTATGCCAGGCATCGTCCGTGTCAATCGCAGCGGCGGCGGCCAGTTGCAGACCGCGGAAGGTGCCAGAGTCAATGTTACTCTTGACTTTCAATGCCCAATCCACAAATTCGCGTCGCGCCACGAGCATTCCCACTCTCCAGCCAGGCATATCGTGGCTCTTGGAGAGCGAATTGAGCTCGATGCAACATTCCCGCGCCCCTTCTGTTTGCAAAATACTCATTTTCTCCCCTCGGTTGAGGATAAAGCTATAGGGATTGTCATTGACAATCACGATACCACGTTTGCGCGCATATGCCACAAGTCGTTCATAGGTTGCCCGCTGCGGCATGGCTCCTGTAGGCATGTGGGGGTAGTTCACCCAAAGCAGTCTGACATCCGTCGTATCGAGAGATTCAAGAAACTCAAAATCGGGCTGATAGTCTGCTTCAGCACGCAGTGGATAATGCACTACGCGAGCTCCCAACAGTTGCGAGAGTGAGGTATAGGTGGGATAGCCAGGGTCGGGTACGAGAACGGTATCTCCCGGATTCACGAACGCCAAGGTGACATGCAAAATGCCCTCTTTGCTGCCTATCAATGGCAGCACTTCCGTCTCGCTGTCTATGTCAATATGGAAATGCCGCTTGTAAAACCGCGCCATGGCCTGTCGCAGTTCTGGCGTACCTTTAGTAGGTTGGTAGCCATGCGCATGAGAATCGTGGGCAACATCGCAGAGCGTCTGAATGGCTTCTGGAGGGGGCGGAAGGTCGGGGCTACCAATGGCAAGACTAATGATATCGTGTCCTGCCGCACGCAACTGTGCTATTTCTGCCAGTTTACGTGAAAAATAATATTCCCTTACGAGCGATAGTCTTTGTGCTGGTTTTATCATTATATATATGAGTACTCTATATTATTCTGCCGCTTGATATTCGCCGAGCAACAGCAGTTCGCGCGTAAGGGGACGAACGGCCTCTATGCTTTGGTGATACCGGTGATAGTCGTCAAACTGCAAATCTACGTAGAAAAGATATTCCCACTCTCTGCCGATGATGGGGAGCGACTGTATCTTTGTTAGATTTATCTTATAAAAGCTCAGGATGGCCAACACCTGCGCCAAGCTACCTTCCTCGTGCGGCAGGGCAAAGACGATGCTCGACTTATTTGGAAATCCAAACGAATGTTTCATCGCAGGCTTTCTGCCATCGTTTCCTGCCGCTGCCATGACGAGGAAACGGGTGAAATTATGCTTGTTGTCTTCGATGCTGTTCTCCAGCACCTTCAAGCCATAGAGCTCAGCGGCACTGGCATGGCAAATGGCGGCGTGGCCTTGCAAATGATTGTGGGCAATGGAGGCGGCAGCGCCAGCCGTATCGTAGGCTTCGACGGCGCGAAGCGAAGGATGACGCTGCAGATAGTTCCGGCATTGCATCAAGGCAACGGGATGTGAATTTACCTCCCTAATCGTCGTCCAATCGTCTTCGGGCAGACATACAAGTGCATGTTCAATGTGTAATTTGTATTCCCCCACGATGCGGCTACCACTCTCGCGGAGCAACTCGTAGTTGTGGAGCAACGACCCTGCAATGGTGTTTTCAATCGCCATCATTCCCAAGCATTTGTCTGGCTGGGCGTGCATGGTGGAAAACACTTCTTCGAAGGTGTCGCAGCAGATGGTTTCTACATCGGCAGGACAGAAGAACTGTCGGGCAGCGATGTCGTGGAAGCTCCCTGCTATGCCTTGTATGGCAATATGTTGCATACTAATTATATAAAGTGGGTTCGGAATTGAGGAATTGTGCGCACTGAACGTGGTAAAACCTATTGGACGGCAATTACGCCTCATAGTGGCCATATATCGTAGCCTGAGGCAACACTCCTATCCTATGAGCCTGCTCTGAACATTGCCATCATGTTTTCTCCCCGTCAGTGCGCACCCTCGATTTACCGTTGTCCGCATGGCCTAAGCTCATGGGGGCGCGCGGTAGCCCCTCAGTCAATTTCCACATCCTCGTAGAGGAAGCGCTTGATAGACTTCTTGGGAGTTTTCTCAAATTCCTCCTTGAAGAGTTTGTAGCCTACTATTTGCTCATATTTATTGATACGCTGATTGAGCTCGCTGATGTTGGCATCCATCTGCGTACGAATTTCTTTGTGCGTCAGACCGTCCTTCGTCAGCTGATCCCAGTCGGGATAGATGAGCGCATAGAGTTTTTCGCCCTTCTGGATGACGATGCTCTCCGTAACGTAGAGCATTGAGTTGAGCTTGTCTTCGATCTCCTCCGGATAGATGTTCTGGCCGTTGCTGCCCAGCAGCATGTTCTTGCAGCGGCCACGGATATAGATATTGCCTTCTGCATCGATGACACCCATGTCGCCACTGTGGTACCATCCTTCTGCATCGATCGTTGCCGCCGTAGCCTCCGGATTCTTGTAATATCCCAGCATGACGTTTGCACCGCGCATAAGGATTTCTCCGGGAACATTGTGAGGGTCGGCAGAATTGATGCGCACCTCCATGCGTGGTGCCACCTTGCCGCAACTTCCCATGGCAAACTTGTCCCATGCTTCGTAACTCATGATGGGCGCGCACTCCGTCGAACCGTAGCCTACGGTATAGTTGAAGCCAATCTTCCGCAGGAAGTGCTCCACATCGGGGTTCAGACCCGCGCCTCCCATAATGACCTCGTAGAATCTGCCGCCAAACACCTTCTGAATCTCAAAGCGTATCTTCTCCAGAATCTTTCCTTTTACGACGGGCATCCGCAGCAACACCTGCATCGTATGGGTCTGCACCTTCGGCAAGACGTTTTTGCGAATGATTTTCTCGATGATGAGGGGCACGGCTATGACGATGCAGGGCTTCACTTCGGCAAAGGCCTGAACGATAATCTTCGGGCTGGGCAGACGGTTGAGGAAGTGGATGTGTATGCCATAGATAAATTCAAAAAGGAACTCAAAAGCCATGCCATACATGTGTGCCATGGGGAGCATACTCACTATCTTGTCGCCAGGCTTGCAGTGGACACCGATGACTTCAACGGCAAATTCGTAGTTGCTCCACAGGGCGCGATAGGGAATCATCACGCCTTTCGGACTTCCCGTCGAGCCACTCGTATAGTTGATCATGCAGAGTGCCTCGCCGTCGGGCTGCGGGGCATAGTGAACGTCTGCCGCCGTAAATCGTTCAGGGAATTTCTGGCCGAAACGCTCATTGAGGTGTCGGCGAGCCTTCGTGAGTCGTTCGCTCCTGCTCACCTTCAGAGAAAAGTCTGGCAGATGCACGATGCCTTCCAATCCGGGCATTTCGTCGGGGATAAGCGTCGGCCATACAAAGTCGCCGGCGAAGAGCAGCCGCGCTTCACTATGATTGACGATGTTATGCACTTGTTCTGCCTTAAACTCATGGAGGATGGGCACCACCACAGCACCGTAGGTCAGCGTGGCGAGGAATGCCACAGCCCAGTGTGCGCTGTTGCGACCACAGATGGCAATGCGGTCGCCAGGATTTACACCTGCGTTTTCAAACAAGATGTGTAGCTTCTCAATCTTCCGCGCCACATCTTTATATTGGCAGGTTTGCCCTTGGAAGTCGGTCAGTGCTGCCTGATTCCAGCGTGTCTTGACCGTATTCTCTATCTTAGAGATATAGTCCTCATACTGATATGTTAGCATACTCTTGTGTGTGTTTATAAATGCTCGTAAATGCTCATTTGCTGATATTTTGTGCAAATTTACCATTATTCCTTATTTCTACACGATAAAAATGCAAGGAAAATATGCCAAACGCAGTAAAAAAAACATTTTTTGCAGTCAAAATTCACGAAATGCCGGAAAAACACACAGAAAAGCGTGATTTCTCCCTGTCAATCACTCCTCTATAAATTCCTATCCTTCGCATCTCATTACCATTGTCCCATAACAACACGGGCAAGCATGTTAATGTATGTCAAAAAAATAAGCGTCGAATGCCTGTTTTCCCACTTTCTAACCCCGGTAAATCCCCATCGTTTCAAAATTTTATTCCCTCGCTCGCATTTAAGGCCGTATGAGCCATTACAAATGGGCTCTGGAGCCAACATCTCACAAAAAGCCTGTTTTTCTCTCATTTTGCTATCTTACAACCTTAAAAATCCCTGCTTTGAACAAACGCAGGCGTGTCTTTTGGACGAAAAATCTGAGTTGCATACGAAAATCAGGGAGGTATTACCTCCAGAATGACCACTTTCTACCCTCATAGTGATCATATTGACTCCCAAAATGGTCATTTTAAGATAAAAAGTACCGTCAAAAACAGGAAAAAACGGGGCAAAAACGGCTGTAATCAAGCCAAACGTGGGGGAAGGAAACTGTAATTCTGACCCAAAACGTCTGTTTTGCTCAAAAAAATCAGCATATTAGGCCACTCTTCCCTCTATTGACGGAAGCAAAATCAACAAGAAACACCACGTGAAAAATTAAAGCATTTTAACGGAGTTTGCATTATATTACACCCGAACACGCATTGAAATTCCGTACAAAATGATAGTTCCTGCCTTTTATGGTAGGTTCTACAAATTAGCTTGCGATGTATTTGCAACTATCGTGCCGTAGGTTTTTGTTTTTCACGAGGGAGCGTAGCGGGCTACGTGA
>CALZJF010000038.1 GCA_945787885.1 uncultured Bacteroidales bacterium
CGTGACTGAATGAAAGACAAAAAGATATGGTGCGAGAGGCGTGAAGACATCCAAGCAAGACAGAAACACTGCCTTACATTGAAAACTAATTTATAGAACCTACCATAAACTAATTCTTGCGGCTTACTAAAGCAGGCGTGCATGATTTTTCCCCTAATCCTTGCAGTGCCTGCTGCGCTCGGGCAGCGCGCGATGACAGGCGGGGGAGTGGGAGTCGCTTCGCTCCTTCTTGTCGCCTGCTGCTCCAGCATCACCATCCCTTACATCATAAAAAATTATGCACAGCAACTTACGAGTCAGCATCATCAATAAGTCTCGCCACGCATTGCCAGCCTACGCCACTGCGCTGAGTGCGGGCATGGACTTGCGTGCGAATATCGAAACTCCCATCACGCTGCAACCCTTGGAGCGATGCTTGGTGCCTACGGGGCTCTACATCGCGCTGCCCGCGGGCTATGAGGGGCAGGTGCGTCCGCGCTCAGGCCTTGCCACGAAGCACGGCATCACCGTCATCAATTCGCCCGGAACCGTCGATGCCGACTATCGCGGCGAACTGCGCGTGAGCCTCGTGAACCTCTCCAACGCCCCCTTCACCATTGAGGATGGCGAACGCATTGCCCAACTCGTGGTGGCAAGGCATGAGACGGTGGAGTGGATGCCGACGGATGCTCTCGATGAAACCACGCGCGGCGAAGGCGGGTGGGGCAGTACGGGCACGAAATAAGCATCGCTATGCTAAAAGTCTTGTATAGAATCAATCACCTGTTGGCCTGCGGGACATGGGCGGGCCTTGCCCTCCTCCTCCTCGCCACGGCAGGCTGCGCCCGCCAAATGCAGCGCGAGAGGGAGATTGTGCAGCCCGAGGGCACCTTCCGCGCGCGGGCACTGCTCACGAAGCAGCAGCAACGCGACTTCGACAAGCTCTTCCTCGAAGCCCTGCGGCAGAAGCACAACGACAATCTTGCCGCCGCCCGCGAACTGCTCGCCGCCGCACTCGACATCAACCCCAATGCCTCTGAGGCCCTCTATGAGTTGGGAAAGATAGAGACCTCGAACTTCTCGGCGAAGACCGACAGCCTCACCGTGGCAATGGGCGACGAGATGCTGCTGCGCGCCTATCAGCTGGAGCCTTCTAACCCCTTCTTCTGCCGAACGCTGGCACAGCGGTGGGTGGAGAGAGGAAAATACCACCGTGCTGCCGCGCTGTATGAGGAAATGACGAAGGTGCATCCGCGTTCGGAAGACCTCAGTCTGCTGCTGAAAATCTATGAGTCGATTCCGGATCTGGATGCTGCCCTGCGCACCGTGGAGCGTCTGGAACTGGCGGAAGGCATTGACGAATCGACCATCATGGAGAAATTCAGCATCCTGATGAGCATGGGGAAGCGCGAGGAGGCCTTCGGGGTGGTGGAACGCTGGTGCGGAGAGCACCCCGAGGAACTGCGGCGGCGCGTCATGCTCGGCGACCTCTATATGCAGAATGGCCGCAGGGAGCAGGCACTCGCTATCTTCGACGAGGTGATGGCAGCGGATCCCGACAATAGCCTTGTGCAGATGGCCCTGCTGCATGATTATGCCGAACAGGGCGACACCGTGCGCTTCAAGGAGAGCATGGCGAAGACGATGGCTGACGTGCGTATCGAGAACATGCAGAAGTTGTCCTTGCTCAAAGTCTATTCGCAGGCCCAAATGGCGGGGTGGCTGAAGATTTCTGCTGCCAGCATGCTGGAGTTTTATCATGCGGCACTGGAGATTCCGCAGGAAAACAGCGATTTGGGCGAACTCTGCCTGGCATACATAGAGGCTGCGAAGCTGCCTGCTGATGCTGCGCTGCCCATCTATGATGCCATCTTGCGCTATCAGCCCGAACATCTCAGGGCGAGATTCTTGAAACTCGTGGCACTCGTTAGGCAGCGCGACACGAAGGGCATCATCGCCAATTGCCATGAGGGCATAGCCCACCATCCGGATATGCTCATCTTCTATTATTACGAGGGCTCCGCTCTCGTGGAAGAGGAGCGGATGGAGGAGGGCATACGAGTGCTGGAGGCGGGAGCTGCGCAGGCAGAAAAAGACCCTGATGGCTTTCAGAAAGATGCCTCGATTCTCTCCGACATCTATCAGATGCTGGGCGACTGCTACCATTCCGAGGGGCAGACGGCGCAGTGCTATGCGGCGTATGATAAGGCTCTGGAGCATAATCCGGACAACATCGTCGTGCTGAACAACTATGCTTACTTCCTCGCCCTCAGTTCTGCTGACCTGAAGCGGGCGGAGACCATGAGCCGCAAGGCCATTGAGGCTGAGCCGAACAATGGGACGTATCTCGACACGTATGCGTGGGTGCTCTACTGCATGGGGCAATACACTCAGGCACGCATTTATATCGAACAGACGTTACGCAGCATGACCGACGAGGAGCGCGAGGCTGCCTCTGCCGCTTCGCTCTACGACCATGCCGGCGACATTTATCTCAAGTGTGGCAATCGCGAGCAGGCGGTGGAACACTGGAAGAAGGCGGCGGAACTGACGCAGGACGGCGAACTGCTGAAAGCGCTGACGAAGAAACTTCGGAAAGCGGGCAGATAAGTAGGTAATGAGGATTATTTTATAGCTATGCTCCTTTTTTCAAGTCTAACACCTGCATCCAAACAGTGCATTCAAAACATAAAAATCATTTTCATTACCTCCTTAGCCGCAGATAATAATAATTAGCATTAGACACAGATGAAAAAAACAATCCTTTATGTCCTCGTAGCCCTATGCGCGGTGCTGACGCTCGGCAGTTGTGCCGGACAGCGGGCACTGACAGGGCAGGTAGATGGCATCTCGGCACGACTCGATGCCGAACTGAAGGCCTTCAAACTCGATGAGTCGGCAGGCGGAACGATAAAGATGAAGCGTGGCGAAGCCATTCAGATTACGCTCTCGAAGTTTGGCATCGAGGGCGCACGCATCGTCTGCACGCCTGACAGTATTCTCTTTGTCAATAAATTGACAAAGACGTATCTTCGCTCCTCCTTCCGCGATGCCGACAAAGCTCTGACGGGCGGCGAGGGAACTCTGAACTTTGCCAACGTAGAGGCTTACTTCTGGAACGAGGCGAAGGGCAGTTCCGATGCTCTCATCAGTGTGGGCGGACTGTTCCCCATAGAGTTGCACACGGCCTATGGCGGTAGCCTGCGCGTGGGCGAGCACCGACTGCCTACGCGCATCAATCTGAAAGTGCAGGCTGCCGACGGAACGCTGCAGCCGGGACGCGTCAGACTGAAACTTTCAAAGGTGAAGGCGACTGAGGGCTGGACGCCCAATACGAATGTGCCTGCGAAATACAAAAGTCTGAATGTCGTGAAGCTCCTGAAGGGGCTGCTTTCATCGACGCGGGTCAAATGAGTTCCCCCCTCTCCCTCTCCTATATATATAATATATACACGAACATGCGCAAGTTTCTTTTCTTTCTTCTAATCTGCTTCAGCCTCTCACTGGGCGCGCAGCAACGTAAGCCGTCGGGACAGAAAGCCAAGACCACCACCGTGGCGAAGAAGCCGGCAACGACGCAGGGCAAAAAGACGACGACGGCTAAGAAGAAACCGACCACCACCAAGAAGAAATCTACTCAGAAGACTGCGAAGAAGACGCCTGATGTGCCGATGACGAAGGACATTAAGCGGCTGAAGAACGAGCATGCCAATCTGCAGAAGCAAATCAGCGAGTCGCAGAGCTTGATATCTTCGACGAAGAAAAACGTGAAGTCGCAACTCGCCAACCTCGCCTTGCTGGACGGAAAAATCTCTGCCCAGCAGAAATATCTGCATACGATTCAGAGTGAGGTAGATACGCTCGCCCACAATCTCCGTGTGCTCAGCCGGCAGCTGATGGTGCTGGAGGAGGAGCTGAAGGAGTGCAAGCGGAAATATTCGCGAGGCGTGATGTATATGTATCGCAACCGTCAGGCGCAAAACAAGCTGATGTTCATCTTTTCGGCAGAGAATTTCCAGCAGATGTATAGGCGGCTGCGCTATGTGCAGGAGTATGCGCGCTATCAGCGTGCGCAGGGCGTCATCATCGAGCAGAAGGAGCAGGAGGTGGCTGCCAAGAAGGCGGAGCTGGAGAGCACGCGGGCGCAGAAGCAGCAATTGCTGCAGGAGGGACAAAGGCAGCAGCAGGTGCTCGAAACGCAGAAGCGCGAGCGGGAGCATATCGTGGAAGAGCTGAATGCGAAGCAGCGGCAACTGCAGAAGACGCTTAAGGAGCAGCAGAATCAGAGCGCAAAGCTGAATGCCAGGATTGATGCGCTGATACAGGAAGAGATACGCAAGGCCGAAGAACGGCGGCGGAAAGAAGAGGCGCGGCGGAAGGCGGAGCAGGAACGACTGGCGCGCGAACGGGCAGCGGCTGAGAAAAAGCGCAACAGCTCGGCAGAAGGCGGTAAGAGTCAGGGCAAGACGAGCGGAAAAGCCTCGAAGTCTTCGGGCAAGACCACTACGAAGACCGCACCCGTCTTCAATGCGCCCGATGAGACCGACCTGCGGCTGTCGTCGAATTTCGCTGCCAATCAGGGGCGGTTGCCCATGCCGATTACGGGAAGCTACGTGGTCACCTCGGGCTTCGGACGCGTCAATGCCGAAGGATTGAAGGGCGTTTGGCTCGACAACAAGGGCATTGACATCACGGGAAAAGCAGGTGCGCAGGCCCGGTGCGTGTTCGATGGTGAGGTTTCGGCCATTTTCAATATGGGCGGCAAGACGAATATCCTCGTTCGCCATGGCAGATACATCACCGTCTATTGCAATTTGGCGTCTGCCAGTGTCCGCACGGGGCAGAAGGTCAGCACGAACCAGACGCTCGGCCCCATTGCCCGCGACGAGAACGGCAATGTCACGCTGCACTTCCAAATCCGCAAGGAGACGGCAAAGCTGAATCCCTCATCGTGGCTGAGGCGTTGATGCCCCGGCATCCCTGAAATTGCATCATCAACAGATAGCGCAGTATGAAAGCCTCTAAGAAACAGAACGACCGCTTAGACGTGCTCCGCAGCATCATCCTTCATCGGGAAATCCGCACGCAGGAGGAGATGATCAGGGAGCTGGCAAAGACGGGATTCATCGTGACGCAGGGAACCCTCTCGCGCGACTTGCAGCGGCTGCGGGCTTCGAAAGTGGTGGTGGGCGATGGCTATCGCTACGTGTTGCCTGAGATGAAGGCTGAAAAGACAGTCAGGGTGCGCGTGGCAGCAACGGGTTGTCTGTATGATTCCGCCTTCATTGGCTATGAGGTATCGGGCAATATCCTGATTGTCCATACGCAGACAGGCTTTGCCATGGCGATGGCGAACGATATTGACCAGCGTGCGTTCGACACGATAGCAGGCACCGTGGCAGGCGTAAACACCATCATGGTCATCGTCCGCCACGGCTATACGCCTGATCAGGCAGTGGAGGACCTTGCCACATTCCTGCCCATTCAGGTGTAGCGGTGCAGGGGCGTACTTCCCTCTTCATCGTGCCATTGACTCCATTTCATAAGAATAGCATCAGCCCAGAGCTGTGCAGTGTGAAAGCTGCATCGCTCTGGGCTGACTGTTGTCATTCCCGACAGCAAGGGGAATGTAGATGTAGGCTTAGAGGGCCATGTACGTTTTCAGGAAGAAATACAGGCTGCTCAGAAGGCAATGTACTTCTTGCCGTTAGCGATGTAGAGACCCTTGCCTGCGGGCTGCGTGCGGCGGCCCTGCAAATCGTAGAAGAGGGTGGTGGAAGCGTCGGGCGCGAGAGGGGTCAGGCCATCGGGGGTGCCGCATTCTTCAACGAGCAGAGCCGAGGAGAAAGTGTCGTTGTAATAGGGCGCACCCGCACCATCATACGTCGTGCCGTTTTTCACTACGAAATATCCCACCGACGTGCCGTCGGCGCGAACGCCCCACATGGCAACCTGGCCAAAGAGCTGTTCGGGAGTGCCGCTGACATTGCTGCCCTTCACCTTTTCGATGCTCATTTCTGCCGCCTTGACATAGCTGGAGGCATAGCCCTTGTTGGAGTTGTAGCCGTTTGAAGAGCCGCCGGAGTCAGCACCACGGAACACGAGATAGCGTCCGTCGGCATCTTGGAAGTTGAACTTGCCGGCTTCTTGCCCCGTGGAGCACTTCAGCTGTGCAGAAGCAGGGTAAGACGTGTTGGTGACGTCATCGGTGGCAGCGAGCTTGAACTTGTCGGCAGCCGCGTCGTAGTACATATAAGCCCGCTTTCCGCTCTTCGACATGCAGGTGATGGTATAGGTTTTTCCATTTTCGGGCTTCTGAATATCGTCCGTCTGCATGAAGGCATCAATGCTCTCCTCCACTTCGCCCACCTTCTCCTTTGGGATTTCCTTTCCGGCATTGACCTCCTCCTCAGCTTGGCTGACCGCCTCGGTCAGTGCGGTGCGCTCTGCGGCAGTCTGGCTGGGATAGCCCACTCCCGTCAGGCCGAGCAGTTGCTGGGCCTTCTCGATGGCAGCCTTCAGTTCGGGGGTGAAATCCGTCTGGTCAGGGTCAATGCCGTTGAAAAAATTTCTGATGGCATCGGTTTCCTCATAGGTAGGGTTGTCGCTCAGATGGTCGATTGCCTGGCGCAGACGCTCCTTGAGGGCATCGCTCACTGTGGTGGTCTCAAAAAGCTCATTGAAATAGTTCTTCAGCCACTCCTTGCGGTTCAAGTCGCGCTTGATGCTGTAGGCCTTTTCAGTGATTTGCTCGAGACTGATGGGGGTGTAGATACCATCGTAGCCATCATTGTTGTGCCCATCCTTCTTTCCGATGTAGCGATAGTTCTCCTCGAAGAAGAATCCTATCTTGTCGTCCTTCTGCAGGCACATGGTGGAATAGGCAGAAGTGGTGGTGCTCACCTGATACGCTCCATCCCAGTTCCCGGCGAATGAAGCCTCGTCCGTCCAGTCGGCAGCCTCGGCGAGCTCCTTGTAGAAGATGCCCACATTGCTGCGACTGGCAGCCATCGGCACCGACTGTAGCGCTACGTACACTTCAGCACCATCTTCGTTGCGAACGGCAGGGACGATGAGAATTTCGCCATTCGTGCTGTTGCCGCCAATGGCGATACCCTTGTTGCTGCTGCTGGAGTAGGTCTGCTGCCCCCATTCGCCTTCAGCGGTTGCAGTGTTCGTGAAGGAATAAATATTGTAGTAGCGTCCGCCCCCGCAACGGCTGGAGATGAGCACGCGCCCGTCGGGCAGTTCCTCGCATTTGGGTTCGTCGCCGCTCGGTACGGGCAGGGCAGAAGCTCCGCCCAGTGGCTTCCAGGTCTTGCCGAAATCGTCAGAATAGATGACGCGGTTGCCGTTCGGCTTGGCGCAGAGAGCAGCATAGAGGCGATAGTGGGAACCCACCTTGACCGTCTGGCTCTGACAAATCTTTCCGCTGCCGACGAACATGCTCTGCACCTGATGGCCTTCATCGAAGAGCTGATAGATGTCTTCCGTGATTTCTTCAGGCTCATCCCAAGTCAATCCGCCGTCGTGGCTGTAGTGGCGCGCGATGCGGTTAGGATTCTGGCGCGTGGCTTGGCTATAGACGGTGTTGCCCGTGACGCTGATGACGAGGACGTCGTTCTCGCTCTCGCGGTCAGCCACGATGGCAGGGTCGCCATATCCGCACTTCGGGTCGCCCTTGATGCCATTGCCCTCAGCCATGACCTTCGTCTCGCTCCACGTTGCACCATTGTCTTCGCTCAGGCGATAGTGGAGGTCCACTTGGCCGTAGCCGATGTCGGTGCCGCAGACGAGGTAGCCATTGACGGCAATCAGGCGTCCCGTTTCTGCCGTGGCGGCGATGGCGGGGATGCGATAGGGAATCTCCGCCGTCTCGGTGTCGAAGAGTTTCGTGCGCTCCAGGCTGTTTTCGTCGTAGGGAGTATAGTAAACTTTGAGGTTCTTGACCAGAATGCCCTTGTTCTCCTCGCCGGCAGCGATGTCGAACGTGGTGCTCTTCTTCAGCACATCGCGCACTTTCAGCGTGTAGGTGGCAGAACCCTCAGCGGTGATGGCGTCAGCTCCCTCGGCAGGCGTGACGGTCATGGACGTCGTGGCGACATCGTTGGAAAACTCGAGGTCGTAGCCCATGATGCGGTAGCCCGGGGCGATGGCGAGGGTGTAAGTGTTCTGCAGATTGTACAGGCCCGTATAGAGCTGTACGCCGCCAGCCGCTTGCTTCATGTTGTTCTTATCGACGCTCAGCGTGAGTTCGGGCTCCTTGTTGGCAGAAGTCCAGAGAGCCGCCCATGACGATGATGTCCCCGGAGCCTGCGTGAAGGTGCCGTTGTCGCTGTTCACAGTGATGGAAGGAGCCGTCTGCAGGGCGTTGAATTCGGCGCAGGTGAGCCAGTCGTTATCCGTCGTGACGGTCTCGTCGGCCACGAATAGGAGGTATCTGGCCTGCTTCTGCTCCGTAAACTCAAAGGTCTTGATTTCCGAGCCCGATGCCCATGTCCAGCTGCCCTCAGCCGCAGGCGTTCCGAGCGCATCCTTGCTCAGAGCCGTGTTTTTGTCAGCGAGCCCCTTCAGGCTGTTGAAGCCTCCGAAGGGCATCTCGCTCTCCTCGTTGTAGAGATATAGCCGCCATGCTGTGGGCTTAGTGCCATCGGTCTTGTCGGTACGTCCCTGATAGTTGAAGCCCGTGAGGTCGTGTTCCTCAATCATGTCGATGAGGAACGCCTGCGGCATTCCCGCTCCCGTCTTGCTTCCGCTCCAGTCAGAATGATACCAGGTGCTGGCATTGCCGTCAATGGCAGCCTCCACTCGTCCATCGGCAGCATTCTCAATCGTAGTCGAAGCACTGCTGTAGGCGGTGATTTTCCATCCTGTGCGGTCGATGGCCACCTGCTGTGCATGGGCCGTACCGAGGGCAATCCACATCGCAACGGCCAAAGTGTAGCGTTTCTTCATAGAAATACTATTAGATGAAGGTTTATGATAAAGATTTTTGAAAATAAATGGGTAGTCAAGATTGCGTTATACTGGGCTTCACGCCCCTTCTGCAGGGCTTCAGCTTCCCAAGTCATCATTTTCACCCCTCAAGGTGATTGTTTTGAAAGGAAAAATGGCCATTTTGCCCTTCAAAATGGCCATTCTGAGACGAAATGTGCTGTAGAGAAGCAGGGCATCTTACAGTAAAGTAAGGTTCTATAAGGTAGTGTTCATTGTAAGGCAGTGTTTCTGTCTTGCTTGGATGTCCTTACGCCTCTCGCACCGTGTCTTTTTGTCTTTCATCCGGCCACGCAGCCCGCTACGCTCCCTCGTGAAAAACAAGAACCTACGGCACGATAGGAGCAAAGACATAGCAAGCTAATTGGTAGAACCTGCCTAAACTGATTTTTCTCACCTGCTCGTTTACTCAGGATTGCAGTAAAAAAATCATTCGGCAATGAGGTCGCGCATGATGGCGGCGAGCAACGGCTGCGCAGCATTGGCGGCCTGCTGCACTTCTTCGTGCGAAACTTTGACAATGCTGCCCTCGACGCCCAAATCCGTGATGATGCTCACGCCGAAGACGCGGATATTGGAGTGGCGTGCCACGATGACTTCCGGCACGGTGCTCATGCCCACGGCGTCGCCGCCCATCAAATGGTAGAAGCGATATTCCGCCGGAGTCTCGTACGTGGGACCGCTGACCCCCACATAGACTCCCTCGTGAACCTTTATGCCGTGGCTCTCGGCGATGGCATGAGCCTTGCGCAGAAGTTCGCGGTCGTAGGCCTCGCTCATATCTGGGAAGCGCGGCCCCGTGGGGAAGTTCTTGCCGCGCAGCGGATGTTCGGGGAAGAGATTGATGTGGTCGCGGATGAACATGATGTCGCCGACGGCAAAGTCAGGGTTCATGCCCCCGGCGGCATTGCTGACGAAGAGCGTGCGTATGCCCAGTTCGTGCATGACGCGTATGGGATACGTGACGGTCTTCATGTCGTAGCCCTCATAGTAGTGGAAGCGCCCCTGCATGGCTAAGACCGGCGTGGAGCCGAGGCGTCCGAAAATCAGTCGGCCCGTATGGCCTTCGACGGTGGAGAGGGGGAAATGAGGGATGTCGGCATAGTCGAAGCTATCGACGACTTCAATCTCTTTTGCCAATTGTCCCAGGCCCGTGCCGAGGATGATGGCGGAAGTGGGGCGCAGGGCGGTGTGGTTCAGCAGCCATGCTGCTGTGTCTTTGATGTTCGCTGTCATGACAATTTTTTCAAGGTAGATGTTAGTTCTGTTTGTTGGTCAAAGAGTATGCGTACTTCTATCTCCTGCACGCAGATTTTCTGCGCCACATCGTCGGGGAGGTCTGCTTGCGGCAGGCGTGCAAAGTCCTTGGCAGTGGTGATGACGCATGATGCCGCGCGTGCTGCCTCGATGATGCGCGTCAGGTCGGAGGGAGAGAATCGGTGATGGTCAGGGAATTTCAGATGGCGGGCTATGTGTATTCCCGAATCTTGCAGATGCTTCACCAAAGGTTCGGGCCGCGCGATGCCCGTGAGGAGTAGGGCGCGGGCGTTGCCCTCTGGCAGTGTGAGCGGCGCGTATGCCATGGCCGAGAAGAATACTTGCTGATGCGGCAAGGGCTTCAGCCGGCGGATGATGTCGCAGCGTCGGGTCTCGGTCAGGTTGGGCGGGCATTTCGTGACGATGATGACGTCTGCCCGTCGCGCCCCCCGTCTCCGTTCGCGCAGCCGTCCGGCAGGGACTACGCAGTCATCGCAGTAAAGCCGGGAGCAGTCAGTGAGGAGAATGAGGAGCTGAGGCCTGACGTAGCGGTGCTGAAACACATCGTCGAGGATGACGACATCAGGGTCGATGCTCTCCTTCAATCGTTTGAGTCCCTCAGCGCGGCGTTCGCAAACCGCCACTGCCACCTCGCCTCGAAATCTGCGAAACATCTGCAAAGGTTCGTCGCCCACCTCTTCGGCCGTGCTCTGCGGCGATGCCGCGCGATAGCCCCGCGTGGAGCGCCCATAGCCTCTGGAGAGGATGGCCACCTTGCAACCTTGGGCCAGGAGATGGCGGGCGAAAAATTCTGCATGAGGGGTCTTGCCAGTGCCCCCCACTGCCAGATTGCCGATGCCGATGGTGGGCATGGGAGGCTTGGTGCTACGCAGGCAACCGCTGTCGAAAAGCAGGTTTCGGACATCGGTGGCTAAGGCGTAGAGGCAGGAAAAGGGCAGGAGCAGGCGGTGCATAGTCTGAAAATAAAAGGAAAACCGCGGCACGAACGGGTACATCGTCTGCCCGTTCGTGCCAGTATCTGAGAAATTTTAAGTATTATCGGATGTTCGGCAGAAAGAACATACGGGCCTGAAGCATGGAGTTGCGGTCAGCATCGCGGATGAAGCGCAGCGGCTCATAGTATTCGCCCAGAGTCGTCTGCAGTTTGCGTTCGAGATAGTCGTCGCCCTGAGCCGTCTCCATGAGTTTTTCAATCCATTCCTTGGGGGCGGGATATTGGGCAATGGCGTAGTCGTCCTTCTTCATCTTGGCGAGTTCGGCAGCCTTCTCGATAGCCATATCCAGACTGCCGAGCTGGTCAACGAGTCCGAGCTTCAGAGCTTGCTGTCCGGTCCAGACGCGGCCCTGTCCGATTTTATCGACATCATCGAGCGTCATCTTGAAGCCCGCCGCTGTGCGTCCGGCAGCCACGCGTGAGATAAAGAGGCGATAGCCACGATTGACGTATGCCTGCATCGCCTCGCTCTCTTCCGCATTGAAGGGACGGCCCATTGCGGCGAAGTCGGAGCTGGCGTTCGTCTTGACGACATCGAAGGAGAGTCCGAGCTTCTCGTTGAGGAGCTGGCTGGCATCAGGTATCATGGCGAAGATGCCGATGCTACCCGTGATGGTGGTGGGCTCGGCGAAGATATAGTTGGCACCACAACTCATGTAATATCCACCGCTCGCAGCCATGCCGCTCATCGAGACGACTACGGGTTTCTTCTCTTTCAGGAGTTGTATGGCGCGCCACATCTGTTCGCTGGCGTATGCCGAACCTCCGCCTGAATTGATGCGCAGCACGACGGCCTTCACGTCATCGTCGTTGGCGAGGGCATCGAGGTCGCTGACGACGGTGCTGCCTACGATTTCGCTCTCGCTGCCAAACTTCGAGGACGAAGCCTGATCAACGATGCTGCCTTCAGCCACATATACCGCCACTTGCTTACTGCTGCTCTTCGGCTTCTGCTGAGCCGCCATCTGGCTGACGCTGACGAAGCGCACCTGATCTTCATCCGTCAGCTTGGAGAGCGACGTGCGCACCTCGTCGATGTAAGCCAGACGGTCAGCGAGGCGCATCTTGACGTAGTCCTTTGTCTCGGCAAAGGTGACGTAGCTGTCAGCGTAAGTGTTGAGTTGCTCAACGCTGACCTTGCGGCTTTTGGAGACATCGGCGGCGAGAACGCTCCAGATGTCACCGATGAAACTGCTCACCTGTTCGCGGTTGGCATCGCTCATCTTGGTAAGGATATAGGGTTCGACGGCACTCTTGTAAGTGCCGACCTTGAACACCTGCATCTTCACGCCCAGCTTCTCCAAAAGTCCGGTGAAGAAGATGGGCTGCGAGGAAATGCCCCTCCAGTCTATCATACCGAGAGGGTTGATGACGATGCTGTCTGCGACGGATGCCACGTAGTAATTGCTCTGCCCATACTGTTCGGCATAGGCATAAATCCATTTGCCTGAGGTTTTGAAGTCAGCCAGTTGTTTGCGGAGGTATTGCATGGAGGCCACGTCGCCGCTGAGACTGCCCCCATCGAGGAAAATGCCTTCAATGTTGTCGTCGGTCTTTGCCGCCTGAATGGCTTTGACAATCTGGCTGAGGCCCTGCGTTTCAAAATTTTCGCCTCCGACAAGCGTGGTGAAGGGGTCGGCAGGCGAACTTTGCTCTTGGAGCGTGCCTGCCATGTTGATGCGCAGGACGCTGTGCTCCTTGATGTCAGAGCCGCTGCTGCCAATGAATGACAGCGCGCTGCCCATGACCATGAAGAGCACGAAGGCAAAGAGATGAATGAGGAAGATGCCACACATGGTGGCAAGGGTGTATTTGACGAAATCTTTCATAGTTATGAAGTTTTAGGGGGTGAGGCAGCGGCAGCGGCGCGGGGGCTATTGGGCTGCTGCGCTATCAGAGGCAGAGCGGATGATGAGCTCGACAGGACAATGGTCAGAGCCATAGACCTCATTGTGAATGGAGGCAGAAACGAGCTGAGCGTCTAAGGATTTTGAGGTAATGAAATAGTCGATGCGCCAGCCCGCATTCTTCTCGCGCGCTTTGAAGCGGTAGCTCCACCAAGAGTAAGCCTCGGCGAGGTCAGGATAGAAGAAGCGGAAGGTGTCGGTGAATCCCGCATCGAGCATTTTCGACATGCAGGCGCGCTCCTCGTCAGTGAATCCCGCATTGCGGCGGTTCGTCTTCGGGTTTTTGAGGTCAATTTCGCGGTGAGCCACATTGAGGTCGCCGCAGAGCACTATGGGTTTGCGCTCTTCCAGACGTTTCAGGTATGCCAGGAAATCCGTTTCCCACTGCATACGGTAGTCCAGCCGTCGCAGTCCATCCTGAGAATTGGGCGTATAGCAAGTGATGAGGAAGAAGTCGGCAAACTCCAGCGTGATGATTCGCCCCTCGCGGTCGTGGTCTTCTATGCCCATGCCGTAAGCCACGCTCAGCGGTCGGACGCGGGTGAAGATGGCCGTGCCTGAATAGCCCTTCTTTTCGGCGTAGTTCCAATAGGACTCGTAGCCTTCGAATGCGATGTCAGTCTGGCCCGCCTGCAGCTTCGTCTCTTGCAGACAGAAGCAGTCAGCGTCGAGCGATAGGAAGATGTCTTCAAACCCCTTCTCGCGGCAGGCTCGCAGGCCATTGACATTCCATGAAATCAGTTTCATTGATAGAAAGGTCAGTTCTGTAAATTGGTTTTCAATGGAGGTAGTGTTTCTATCTATGACGTGGTGTTTCTATCTGTATAGAACCTACCCAAAATGAATGGCGGGCGCGCCCCCAATATATATGCTATATATATATATATGAGTGGGCGCGCCCCATTTTGCTTACAAAATCACTTTTTGACCATCCACGATGGCTATCTCGCCCTTGCTGCGCTTCACGCGGCGGCCTGAAAGGTCGAAAATCTGCTCTGTGGTGGGGGCAACGTGCAGTGAAACCTCCTTCACGGCATCAGGCGACGAGATGAGTTCCACCTTGTAGAACGAAGCACCATTGCTCGTGCCGTGGGCAAAGAGGCGCGCATGAGTGGCATTGTTTACATTGTTGTTCACCGCCACACTGGTGTTTGCCACGGGGCATATAGCCACGTAGCTGCTCATCGTGGTTTCGTCGAAAGTCCAGGCCATTTTCTTCGCGTCCAAGCTGACCATGCTTCCGCTGGCAGTGTTGGCAGCATAGAGATATTTTCCGCTTTCGCAACTTTTGATGTAGTATTCCCCATCCTTGCCGTTCGATTCCAGCAGCCAGTTAGTGCATTCGTTGCCCTGCCCATTCAGCGTGCCGTTGTTGTCAGCCAGACAGCGCGGGCGGTCGCCACTCTGATTGGTGAAGGTGACGACGGCGCCATCCTTGATAGGATTGACATAGACGCGGTGGACATAGTCGTCCATCCAGTGGCGGCCGTAAACAAATCTTCCGGCATCGAGCATTTCCGTGTCGCGTGTAAGACGCTTCTTGAAGTCCGTCCAGTTTTTGCGCGCCTGCGTGCTCCATCCGGCTTCTGCCACACAGATGAGGCGCGGCAGGGCGAGATATTCCAGATATTCGTTGGAGGAGACGTGCTCCGTCCAGAACGTAGCCTGCACGCCGATATAGTGAGCCGCGTCAGCCGCCGATACATTGTCCGGCACGGGTACATAGTTGTAGCATCCTTCTACGGTGTCGTCGCCATATCCTGCGCCCGTAGGCTCGCCGTAGTCGTTGCTTTGGCGGCGGTTGATGTAGTAGCCGCCCGTCGCGCTGTGATATTCCGTGATGATGGCATCGAGTCCCATCTGTGCCGCCTTGAGCGCACCGTCCTGACAGGGGTTCCAGCACATGATGGTGGCCCCCGTCTCCTTCATCAGACTGAGGTCAGAGCCGCCCGCAGTGATGCTCTCGTTCCAGCAGAAGAGCCGCTTGCCCTTGGTCTGTACGAAGTCAGAGATTTCCTTGATGAAGTGGGTCTGGAGCTGGCGATAGTCCGTGAGCCCGAGCTCCTTATAGCGAGCTTGGCAGGCGGCGTTCGTCTTCCATTGGTCAGTGGGGCATTCGTCGCCGCCAATGTGGATGTAGGGATAGGGGAAGATGTCGCAGAGTTCGCTGAGGATGTTCTTCGCAAAGTCCACGGCGGCGGGGTTCGCCACGTTGAGCACGTTGGTCGAAACGCCCCAGTTCGTCCACACCGAAGGCGGATTGTTCGGCGTACAGCTGTATTCCGGATAAGAAGCCATGGCAGCCACGAAATGTCCGGGCATATCCACCTCCGGCAGCACATCAATATGCCGTTCGGCAGCGTATGCCACCACCTCGCGCATCTCGTCCTGCGTATAGAAATACGGTCCGTAAGGCTTACCCGTGAAGCCGCCCTCGCCCGTCCACCAATAGTCGTCCACGAGCGTGATGTCCGTGTCCCAGCTGTCAGAGCGTTTTGCGCCGATGGTGGTGAGCTTCGGGTACTGTTTGATTTCCGCACGCCAGCCTTGGTCATCCGTCAGGTGCCAGTGGAATACGTTCATCTTGTAAATCGCCATGAGGTCGAGGAAGCGTTTGATTTCCTCCACGGTGAAGAAATGGCGGCTGACGTCGAGCATGAAGCCGCGATAGCCGAAGCGCGGAGTGTCTGTGATGCTGACGATGGGGAGCGAATAGACATCGCCTGCCTTTCCTGCCAGGCCGAGCCCTACGTGAGCGGGCAGCATCTTGCGGATGCTCTGAAAGCCATAGTAGAAGCCCTTCTGCGTGAGTGAGGTGAGCGTGATGCCCTCCTCCTTCACCACGAGTCTGTAGCCCTCCGTCCCGACATTGCCTGCCGAACCCGTGTAGGGGGCCACTCGAATGAAGGCATCCTCCGTGGAGTGGGCGAGCGAGATGTCATAGCCCGTGAGGCTCGCCTTCAGGGCATCCACGAAGCGTTGCGCCTCCAGCACGGCGGTGTCGCCCAGTTCGGCAGAGACTCCGACAGTGAATTTCTGCGGAAACTGGCACGTGCCGTCATAGACGAGGCAGTTCTTCGGACGTGGTGTCAGGTTTACAAAGCCCTTCTCGGCCTTTAGGGGCAGCGAACCGAGCAGGGCAATCATGACAAGTGCAAATAGATTTTTCATAATGGTTAGATTTTATGGTAATGTTTGATTGTTGGCGTGAGCTGTTTCCACAGTAGCAGTGAGCTGTTCCCACGGCAGTTGTGAGCTGTCGCTCCCTCAGCAGTGGGCGGCGCGGGGCTTAATGGTAGATGCGGTTGTAGAGAATCAGGGCATGGCGCGAGGGATAGTAAGTGGCAAGGCTCAGATGCTTCTTTTCGAGCGATGCCAGGATTTCCCTGAAGGAATAGTGTTCGGCATCGTATGCCACGACGGTCGCCGTCGGCGGAGCCGGTTGCTCCAAATCGTCCATGCAGGCTATGCGCACATTCCATTCTTCGCATTTCGATGAAATGACGGGATGCGTCTGCGCAGGCCCGTAGTAGCAGATTTCGGTGGGCTCCTTGTCTTGCGAAGGCGAGAGATAATTGAGAAACTCCTTCGCCTGCTGCTTGATGAGGGCAATGCAGGCTTGCGCGATGATGGCAGTCTTGATGGGGAAGCTCAGGATGATGCTGGCGCGATGGTAGTGCTTCCGGAAGAAGATGAGCATCGCCTCATAGAACGTGTGGATATACTTGAAGCTTCCCTTCTGCGTCGATTCGCCTTTATAGTGCAGAATCGGTGTGGGCAGATACCAGTTGTCGTAGCCGCTGAGCAGGAAACGATAGGAAAGGTCGATGTCTTCGCCGTACATGAAGAAGCGTTCGTCGAAGCCCCCCGTCGTGAGCAGGGCGTCATGGCTGCAGAACATGAAAGCTCCGCTGACGATGTCGATTTTCGCCGCCTCATGCTCGTCAAGATAGCGCATATAGTAGCGCCCAAGGCGTTTGTTCTTCGGGAAGAGGCTGCAAAGTCCCGTCATCTTGCAGAATGCCACCCACGGTGTGGGCAGTCCGCGTCGCGATTCAAAGGAGAAAGCCCCCTTCGCCGATAGCATTCGTGCGCCCATAGCCCCCATTTTGGGGTGCGACTCTGCAAACCGGAAGCAGTCGTGCAGCGTGTCTTCCGTGATGATGGTGTCGGGGTTGAGGAAGAGGATATAGCGTCCCGCAGCCTTTCGCAGTGCTTGATTGTTGGCGCGTCCGAACCCCACGTTCTGATAGTTAGAGACAAGATGGAGCGTAGGGTAGCGGTGGGGCGGAAAGCAGGCTCGCAGATAGCCGATGGAATGGTCGGGCGAATGGTTATCTACTACGAAGACCTCAACGTCGAGCCCGCTGTGCCTGGCAGACGTCCACACGCTTTCCAAGCATTGCCGAAGGTAGTATCGGACGTTGTATGAAACGATGATAACGGAAATATCCATTATAGGGAGTGTGTATGTGCGGGTAAAGATTCGTGTAGGTAAAAAGATGTGTAATACCGTGCAAATTTACATATTATTCTCTATATTGCTCCATTTCGCGGCTTGATTTTGGGGAAATGCCATGTTTTACGTGCGAAAATAGCAGTTTTCGCCGTCCCCGGCTCTATCGTTCTCCCTCACTTCTGAGCTCTGGGAAGCCGTTTCTGCTGCGCTGTTCACGCAGTTTCGATGGCAATGCTGATTTTCCTGACGGCACTTTTGGCTTCGGGGTGGCCATTTTCGGGGGAAATATGATTATTTTCAGGGGTCGGAATGGCCATTTTCGGGGGGCAAAGAGATCACTGCGGATGGGGAACGTCAGGGAAGGCAGGGCAGGGCCTCAGGCGGCGCGCTTCGGCTCTCAGGCGGCGTGCTTCGGCTCTCAGGCAGCGTGCTTCGGCTCTCAGTTCGCCTGCTTCGGCTCTCAGTCGCCGACAGAGGGAACAGGGGCGGCGGACTGAGAGAACCGGGGCGGCGGAGGCGGAGGGAGGGGGCCAAAGCGGCGTTTTTAGGCGTGGGGCATGAATTATCACGGGAATATCCGTCTGGAAGTGAAATATTTATGCTCGCGGACATCCGTTGTTCACACTATTTTTCTTAATTTTGCGCCATGAATCTGGAACAATTTCCCTCGAAACTGTTAGAACGAGCCGTCTCCGAGACGGCAAAACTTCCCGGTGTGGGAAGGAAATCCGCTTTGCGGTTAGTGCTTCACCTCCTGCGGAAGGATGCTTCGCAGACCCATGCGCTGGCAGACAGCCTGCTCCGGCTGCGCGACGAAGTGAAGTTCTGCACCTGTTGCCACAATATATCAGACAACGCGATGTGCGAAATATGCAGCAGCGACCACCGCGACCGTTCCACCATCTGCGTCGTGGAGAATGTGCAGAACGTCATGGCCATCGAAGCCACGGGGCAATATGAGGGCCTCTACCATGTGTTGGGAGGCGTCATCAGTCCGATGGACGGCATCGGGCCCTCCGACCTTCAGATTGAATCGTTGCTTGAGCGCATCCGCGAGGGCGGTGTGGGCGAAGTGATATTCGCCCTCAATCCCACGATGGAGGGCGACACGACGAACTTCTACATCTCGCGCCGCATCGCCGCATTGGGGCTGCCGGAAGGAGCCGTGCGACTCTCCGTCCTGGCGCGCGGCATCTGCGTGGGCGACGATTTGGAATATACCGACGAGGTGACGTTAGGGCGCAGCATCATTGACCGCGTATCCCTGCGCGCCTGACGCACGCCGCCCCGCCTTCCTCCCTCTCATGTAACCTACAGCCTATGAAAACCGCGAAAGTAATGTATGTGGCAGCATTCTTTGCCATTGCCGCCGTATTCGCCCTCTTTGAATACGGCGTGATTCCGCAGGCCCTCATCCCTGACACTCCGTCGAACCGCTATGCCATAGATATGACGTGCGTGCTGACGGGCTTTGGCGGATTCATCTTCCTCCTCTCCCTGCTTCGCTTCCCGTTCGTCCGGCGCGAGCTGGAGCAGGCGGATGCACAGGAGGCAGAGAGGCGCCGGGCCTGGTGGATGCAGATGCGCATCGTGCTGTGGGGAGCATTGATGTTGGTCAATGTCGTGCTCTACTATGAAGCCCCCATGACCCAGAATCCCACCTACTGCGTACTCGTGCTTTTCATAGCCGGTGTATGCTGCTGGCCCGTTCAGCAGCGCAAGAACCTGACAAGGTAGGTTCTATAAATTAGCTTGCGATGTATTTGCGACTATCGTGCCGTAGGTTTATGGGGGTTCACGAGGGAGCGTAGCGGGCTGCGTGACTGAATGAAAGACAAAAAGATACGGTGCGAGAGGCGTGAGGACATCCAAGCAAGACAGAAACACTGCCTTACATTGAAAACTAATTTATAGAGCCTACCACAAAATAAACGATGGAAATCAAAACTGCCGAATTTCTTATATCATCCTCCAGAGCCGACCAGTGTCCTCCCACGGGCGGCAAGCCGGAATATGCCTTCATCGGGCGTTCAAACGTGGGCAAGAGCAGCCTCATCAATATGCTGACACGCCGGAAAGGGCTGGCCATGACATCCGCCACGCCCGGCAAGACCCTCCTCATCAACCATTTCAGCATCAATGGCGGCGAATGGTATCTGGTGGATCTGCCAGGCTATGGCTATGCCAGACGCGGCAAGAAGGAGATGGAACGCCTGACGCATCTGATCTCCCACTACGTCTGTGGGCGCGAAGAACTCACGTGCCTCTTCGTCCTCATCGATTCCCGCCTCACGCCCCAGAAGATAGATCTGGAGTTCATCGAATGGCTGGGCGAAGAGGGTGTGCCGTTTGCCATCGTCTTTACCAAAGCCGACAAGAACAAGACGGGCGAACTGCGGAAGAACGTCGATGCCTTCCTGAGCAAACTCCGTGAGACATGGGAGGAGCTGCCGCCGCATTTCATCACGTCGAGCACGAAATCGCTCGGGCGCAATGAGCTTTTGGACTATGTCTCCCACGTCAATGCCTCGCTCAAGGCAGCACCGCAGGCAGAGCCTCTGCCCGAAGCTCCCGCCGAGGCAGCAGAATGAGCCGCTCCACCTGAAAGAATATCTGCTTCATGAAGGTATGGACAGACAGCATACGCCGGGTGAAGATAGCCCTCGTGGTGGCTGCGGTAGCGATTGCCGTAGCCTCGCTCGTCGTGAGCCATGCCCTCGTGCGCGATTTGCAGAAGGAGGAAGTGGAGCGCATGGAGGTGTGGGCAGAAGCCATGCGCTCCTTCATCAGTGCCGATGAGACCACGGACCTCAGCCTCGTGCTCAAGGTCATCAACGGCAACAACTCCATCCCCCTCGTGGTCCTTGACGAGAATGGCCACGTCACCACTCATCGCAATCTGCCCATCCACGCCGCCACGCCGCAAGACTCCGTCAGCCAGCTGGCACGCATGGTGAAGCAGATGCAGCGTGAAGGCGAGAGGATGACCGTGCCCCTCGCCTACAATCCAGACTACGGCGTGCGGCGAGGAGCGCGGCTGGAAATCTATTACGAGGACTCCCTCATACTCCGTCGCTTGGCGTATTTCCCCTTTGTGCAGCTCGGCGTGGTCGGACTGTTTGTCGTCATCGCCATCTTCGCCCTCCTCTCGTCGAAGCGGGCAGAGCAGAACAAGGTCTGGGTGGGACTTTCAAAGGAGACTGCCCATCAGCTGGGCACTCCCATCTCCTCGCTCATGGCGTGGACCGAAGTGCTGGGCGAGCTCCATGAAGGCGATGAGATGATAGCCGAGATGAAGAAGGACGTGAAGCGACTGGAACTCATTGCCGACCGTTTCTCGAAGATAGGTAGCGTGCCTGAGCTGAAGGTGGCCGACCTATGTCCCGTCATAGAGCATGTGATGGCGTATCTGCGGCGTCGCACGTCAGACGAAGTGCGGATGACGTGTCATTTCCCTCCCGATGGCAAGGCGGCGCTGCCCCTCTGTCCGCCGCTGCTGGAGTGGGTGATTGAGGTGTTGTGCAAGAATGCCATAGATGCCATGGCCGGGCGTGGGAGCATCACGCTCAGCGTCTTCCGTGAGGAGTGGCACTGGATTATTGAAATTGCCGACACGGGCAAGGGCATTCCGGGCAAGCACTTCAAGACCGTCTTCAAGCCCGGCTTCACCACGAAGAAGCGCGGCTGGGGCTTGGGGCTCTCGCTGGCGAAGCGCATCATCGAGGAGTATCACCATGGGCGCATCTATGTCAAATCGTCAGAACTGGGGCGTGGCACGACGTTCCGCATCGAGCTCAATGCCTGAGTGAATCTGCAAGGGTGGGGTAGAAGAATGTCGGGATTTCTCCCCGCTTTGTCGTTTTTTTAGGGAGCAGGGCGAAGATTGTCAGCAGAATTGGCTACTTTTGCATCAACGTGGCAACAGGAACAGCCTGAACGCTATGCAATTCCTCCCCTCTCTCCCCACTTCCCCCTCCCCCCGCATCATGAAACGCATCCTCTCCATCGACTATGGCAAGCGCCGCACAGGCATCGCCGTCACTGACCCTCTTCAAATCATCGCCGGCGGACTGACAACCGTCGATACGCGCGATGTGCTGAAATTCCTGACAGACTATGTCAGGCGCGAGCCAGTGGAGACCATCGTAGTCGGACTGCCCGTGCAGCCCAACGGTGCGCCGTCGGAGAATCAGAGCCGCGTGCGCTGCTTCACGGGTGAGCTGAAGAAGGCGCTCCCAGAGGTGGAAGTGGTCTTCTACGATGAGCGTTACACCTCCGTCATGGCACATCAGGCGATGCTGCAATCGGGCATCGGACGCAAGCGCCGCCGCGATGACAAGGGGCTTGTAGATGAAATCTCTGCCACCATCATCCTCCAGAATTTTCTGGAGTACAGGCGGCTCAAACACTGAGACAGAAACAATACACACACCAAAGCAAAAAGTATAAAGCTATAAGATATGATATACCCGATTTTCACGTATGGGCAACCCGTGCTGCGTCAGGTGGCGCAGGACATTGATAAAGATTATCCCGAGCTGGATAAACTCATCGACGATATGTTTGAGACGATGTATAACAGCCAAGGCGTCGGACTGGCAGCACCACAAATCGGACTCCCCATCCGCCTTGTGGTCATCACGCTCGACTGCCTCTCGGAAGACTATCCCGAATACAAGGATTTCAACGAAGCCTACATCAACCCCCACATCGTGGAGTTCGATGAAAGCGAGACGAAACTCATGGACGAGGGATGCCTCTCCCTGCCTGGCATCAATGAGCCCGTTCGCCGCCCCACACGTATCCGCGTGAAATACCTTGACCGCCAATGGCAGGAGCATGACGAATGGGTGGAAGGCTATCTGGCCCGCGTCATGCAGCATGAGTTCGACCATCTGGAGGGAAAAGTCTTTACCGACCGCATCTCGCCCCTTCGCAAGCAGCTCATCAAGAAGAAACTTTCCTGCCTGCTCTCCGGAAAGTTCAGTTGCAGCTACAAGATTAAGCGGAAGTAGCCGAGGCGCGGGGGAGAGTGGGGCGGCAAAGCCTCCCTCACCGCAAAGATTTCAGATAAAGCATGTATTCTATCACAGACGTTCTGCATCATTCCATTCTGTATATACGGCAAGCAGCAAGTAAAGGTAGATGCCTTTGCTTGCTGCTTTTGTGCTTTCTCGCCGGGCAGAAGGCAGAGGCTCAGGTGAACACGCAGCAGGTGATGATAATGGGAAGGGCCGCGCTCTACTATGATGACTATGTGACTGCCATACAGTATTTCAACACCGTCCTTGAAGCCAAGCCCTATCTGGCAGACGCCTTGTACTACAGGGCCGTGGCGAAGGTCTCGCTCGAAGACTATGAGAGCGCAGATGCCGACCTGCAGCAGGCCATACTCTTCAATCCCTTCCGCGCCGAGTACTATCAGCTGCGCGGACTGTGCCGCATCCACCTGCAAGACTATGACGATGCCATAGCAGACTATACGCGCTTCCTCGCCGAGAACCCCAAAGACCAGAGTGCGCTCTACAACCGCATTCTCTGCCGGCTGGAGCAGAAAGACTTCGAGCAGGCCGACAAGGAGCTCGACACACTGCTGGCAGCTTGGCCCAAGTTTACGCGCGCCTACCTCGTCAAGGCACAGGTATGCCTCGAACGCCACGACACGCTGGCTGGCATGGTGTGGATAGACTCCGTGCTGACCATCAATCGCCGCGAACATAGCGCGTGGGCGTTCAAGGGGCGTTATGCCCTGCAGCATGATTCGCTCCGGCTCGCCGACTCCTGCTATACCCAGGCCCTGCGCTATGAGAAGGGGAATGCTGACTATTATCTGGAGCGGGCGCAGGTGAGGAATGCGCAGAGTCGGTATGCGCTTGCCATTGCTGACTATGACCGCGTCATCGAGATGATACCTCAGCATTTCGTCGCCCACTACAACCGCGGACTCATCCGCGCCCTGATAGGCGACGACAACCGCGCCATTGCCGACTTCGACTTCGTCATTTCCCAGGAGCCTGACAATGTGCTCGCCATCTACAACCGCGCAGAACTGCGCAGGCAAGTGGGCGACAACCGCGGTGCCATTGCCGACTATTCGCGGCTGATAGCGGAATATCCCTCCTTCGTCTATGGCTACGCCCAGCGTTCGCAGTGCTATCGCTCCATCGGCGACCATAAGCGGGCCATGCGCGATGAGCTCGTCGTGCGGAAGGCTGACTACGACCTCATCTTCGGCAATGGGAAGCGGCGTCCCGTCAAAAGCGTCAGGAAGCGTTCAGAGAAGGCGCTGGAGCAATATGACCAGTTGGTGGAAGAAGATGCCGACACCGTCCATAACTATTTCAGCGAATTTGCCGGAAAGATTCAGAATCGCAAGGTGGAGCGCGTGTTTATTCCGCCGTTCCGCTCTGAGGGGCAGCAGTTCGTCACGGAAAGCAGGCGAATGCCCCTGTTTATTGCCAACGATGCGCTGAAGGCGACGGTCGATAGCGCAAACGTTTTGCTCGCTGCCGGGCAGACGCAGCAGGCTTTGGGCCTTCTCCGCGATGCCGCCGCTGGCAACCTGCAGTCAGAAGCCGTGTTGCACTACAACATCGGTTGCGTCGAAGCTGAGACAGGAAGCCTGGATGCAGCCGAAGCCGCCTTCAGCAAAGCCTTTGCGCTTGACAGTCAGCTCGCTGAGGCACTCTACAACCGCGCCGTCGTCTATCTCCTCCTCAACCGCGAAGAGGAGGCCCTTCCCCTTCTCTCCAAGGCAGGCGAAATGGGGCTATACAAAGCCTACAACCTCCTCAAGCAGGCGAAGAAGAAGCACTAAACCCTACTCCCATCCCGTATAGGTAGGTTCTATCAATTAGCTTGCGATGTATTTGCGACTATCGTGCCGTAGGTGTTTGTTTT
>CALZJF010000039.1 GCA_945787885.1 uncultured Bacteroidales bacterium
CCGCTACGCTCCCTCGTGAAAAACAAAAACCTACGGCACGATAGTCGCAAATACCTCGCAAGCTAATTGATAGAACCTACCTAAAAAGGGGAACGGCAGCAGGCATCGCACAGCTTATACTAACGACGACAAGGATTAGAGCCTTTTGAGATTCGCACGGAAGGATGCTCCCGTGGCAGTTATCTCAAAAGGCTCTAATCCTTGTCGTTTGCCTATATATCCATTGCCTCGCGCAGCCCGCTTGCAGGGGCAAAGAGAAAAAACATTCCCCCATCCGCTCTGCCGCTCTATCCTATCCTGACTCTTCCGCGCAAAAGAAACGCTGAGAAGCAGGAAACACAAGCGAAGGGGGAAGGGGGAATGGGGCTTCGATATCAGCCAAAGCTATATGGGCAAATCGCCTTGCTTAGTCTTCCTTCGCCACATGGCGAATGATGCCGTGGCGCGTGGAAGAGATGAAGTCCGTGATTTCTACAATCTCGGGGTCCTTGGCTATCTGCTCATGAATCTTGATGACGGCATCTTCGAGCGAGAAGTTGCCTGCCGTAATCAGACGGAAGGCATTGTTGATGTGGCGCAGGCGACGTTCGTCAATTTCGGGCTTGAAATGCTTCATGACCATCTTGTTGACACCATGGAAGGCAGCGGGATTGCCGCCGAAGATGGCATAGGGAAGGACATCTTTCTGCACGCGGCAGCCGCTCTGGAGAAGGGAGCATTTGCCGATGCGGACACTGTGCTGCACGACGCAGGCGGAGGAGAGGATGGCGCAATCGCCTACCTCACACTCGGGGGCAACGCTGACGGAAATGCCAAGGACAGAGGTGTTGCCGATGCGGACGTCATGGCAGATGTGTACCTTGTTCATCAGGAAGTTGCCATCGCCAATGGTGGTGGCAGTGTCGGGAGTGAGCGAACGGGCGATGACGACGTTCTCGCGGATGACATTGTTCGTGCCAACGACCACGCGGCCCGGTGTGCCGGGAACATAGTGCAAATCCTGCGGCTCACTGCCTACGACGGCATTCTGATAGACCTTCGTGCCGCTGCCGAGCGTCGTGCCGGAGAGGATGCAGGCATTGGAGTAGATGACGCAATCGTCGCCAATAACGACATCGCCTTCTATATAAGCGAAGGGACGAATCTCTACATTACGCCCTATCTTCGCGCTGGGGTCAATGTATGCTAATGGACTAATCATAGGGGGGGAGGGGGAATGAGGTTTTTGAATGAGGAATGCTTGCTATCAATCGCGTCCGCCGCCCAAAGCCTGATAGAGGGAGATGACGGCAATCACTTTGTTGTAACGATTGTTTACTACGGAGAGCTGGCCGTTGAGGAGACTCATCTGGGCATTGAGAATTTCGAGATACGTGGTGGAGTTGCCATTGTGGAAGAGGTATTCCGTGGCCTCGTAGGCCTTCTCCAGTTCGCTGAGCGTCTGTTCGGAAAGAGCCGTCGTCTCTACTGCCGTGTTGTAGGCGGAGAGGGCATTGCTCACCTCTATGCCCGCATCGATGAGCTTCTGCTCAAAATTGTTCTGCGCCTTTTCAGCATTGAGCTTCGACACCTTGAGATTGCCCCGCAACTTGCCCTGGGCGAAGAGGGGCTGCGTGAGGCTTGCCACTCCTGCGGCGAGCCACTTGCCGGGATTCATGATGGCAGCACCGAGGGAATTGGTGAAAGCTCCGCTGGCGGCAATATTGATAGCAGGACAGAAAGCTCCGCGAGCAGCCTGAACGCCATAGAAACACTGGGCGAGTTCGGCCTCGGCGATGGCAACGTCAGGACGCGAAGCGAGGAGCTGGAGCGGCATGCCTGCGGAGAAGGAAGTGGGGAATCCGCTGGCACTGAAGGGGGCACGCTGAATGGCGTGGGGAGCTTCGTGGAGGATGCTGCAAAGCGTATTCTCCATCTGGCGGATTTGGTCGTCGAGCGTGGGGAGCGATGCCTGGATTTGCAGCACCTGAGCCTTTGCGCTGCGTATGGCAGCATCGTTCATCTTGCCGGCATAATCCTTCAGAGCCTCCATAGCCTCGATGTCTTTCTGCCAGAGCTCGAGGTTGGCACGCGTGATGCGCTGCTGCTCATCAAGCATCTGAAGGCCATAGTAGAGCTGCGCGACGGTGCTAACGATGGCGGTACGGGCTGCCTGCTCGCCGGCTTTCGCCATGAGGAGGCTCTGCTCGCCCTGCTTCTTGGCATTATAGAGCGTGCCAAAGGCATCAATTTGCCAGCTGGCCTGAACGGGGAGCTCATAGGTCTTGCTGTTGGAAGCTCCATCGATGAAGGCTTTGGAGATAGTGCCGGAGGGGCTGAAGGCCAGTTGGGGGAGATAACTCAGCTTGTTCAGACGAAGGGCCACCTGAGCCTGCTCAACGGCAATGGCGGCATTCTTCAAATCCACATTCTGATCCAGCGCCTTGCTGATGAGGAGGCGAAGCTGGGGCTCGGTGAAGACTTCCTGCCAGGGGGTGTTGCCGAAGGACAACGTATCGGACGACTGCATGGCGGCATCGGGATTGACGGGGTCGCGATAGATTCCCTCTGCCACGTGGGCAATGCCCTGCGTATCGCGCTCATAGTGGCCAAAGAGTCCGCAACTGCTCAGGAGCGTGCTGCCTGCCAACAGGAGATACAGGGATGTATGTTTCATAAACGGATGTTAGGATTCGGGTGATTAAGTTTCGGTTCTCGCCATAGGCAAAGTGCTTAGCAGTCTGGAAACGTCGGGGAAGACAATGCTCCCCCGACGAAACCAGAGAGAGAAAGAACCTACTTGGTGTATTGTGCGATATCGGCATCGGCATTCTTGTCAGATGTTCCGCTGAAGTCCATGGGAGTGAACTTCTCCTGAAGAGCCTGGAAGATGCGGAAGAGAGCGGGCACGACGTAAATCTGGCATATCATACCTATCAACATACCTCCGATGGCGGCTGTTCCGAGCGAACGGTTACCATTGGCTCCGACGCCAAAGGCGAACATCAGGGGGAGAAGTCCGACAATCATGGCGAGCGAGGTCATGAGGATAGGACGCAGACGGGCGGCGGCACCGTGCATGGCGGCAGCGGTGATGCTCATGCCCATCTTGCGGCGGTCGAGGGCGAACTCTACAATCAGAATGGCGTTCTTCGCCAACAGACCGATGAGCATGATGAGGGCAATCTGCGTGTAGATATTGTTGGACGGTGTACCGAAAATCATGCCTGCCACTTGTCCGACCGTGCCGGGAATCATGCTCATACCGCCCATCAGCCATACGAAGATGAAGGAGCCTGCGAGACCGAAGGGGACGCTGAGCAATACGGCGAGGGGGAGGATGTAGCTCTCATACTGCGCAGAAAGCAGCAGATAGATGAAGACGAAGCAGAGAATGAACACAAGGCCCGTGCCGCCGCTGCTGCCGCCAGCCTCTTCGCGCGTCAGACCGGAGAACTCATAGGAATAACCCACGGGGAGGTTCTCCTTGGCGCAACGCTCAATGGCCTCGATGGCCTGGCCAGAGGTGTAGCCGTCGGCAGGGTTACCATTGATGGCAATGGAGGTGAAGAGGTTGAAACGGCTGATGACGTCGGGACCCTTCGTCGGGGTGAGCGTCATGAACTCCGTGATGGGGCACATCTCGCCCTTATTGTTGCGCACCTTGACTTTATAGAGCGATTCGTAGTTAGCACGCTGGCTCTGCTCGCCCTGAATCATGACGCGGTAAATCTTACCGAAACGGTTGAAGTTGGAGGTGTAGAGACCGCCGTAATATCCCTGAAGCACTCCGAGCACATCGGCAGGGCTGACGCCGGCACGCTTACACTGGGCAGCATCGATGTCGATGGTGAGCTGGGGGAAGTTGGTGGAGAAGGAGGTCTGCGCACTCTGAATTTCCGGGCAGGCTTCGAGGGCCTTGATGAAATCGTTGGTCACCTGCTCGAACGTAGCGATGTCGCCACCCGTACGGTCTTGGAGGTTGAGGGAGAAACCGTTCGACACACCGTAACCCATAATCATTGGGGGCGCGAAGAAGAGCACCTGCGCATCCTTGAAGGACTTTTGGGCTTCGAGATAGAGATTGATGAACGTGATGTTTGCGCTCTCGGTGATGGGGTTGCGCTCGCTCCAGTTCTTGAGCTTCACGATGCAGGAGCCATACGAGGGGCCCGCGTCTCCGATGAAGGAGTAACCGGAAATCATGGTGGACGATTCTACCAAGGGCGATGCCTGAACCATGGAGTCCACCTGCTCCAAGAGTCGCTCCGTGCGGTCTTGCGATGTGCCCGGAGGCATGGTGATGACACCCATCAGCGTACCCGTATCCTCATTCGGCACGAGGGTGGTAGGCGTCACTGCCATGAGGCCGACGAGGGCCAGGATGCTGCCCGCTACGAGGGCGAGCGTCAGGTAGGGACGTACGACAAAGCGGTTCACGCCCTTCTTATATTTTTCGAGCAGACGGTCGTAGAAGACGTTGAAGCTATCGATGAAACGCTGGCTGAAAAGTCCGAGAATGCCTGCGATGGCAACGGCGTATGCCACAATGCTGACGAGGACGTTTTCGAACTGATAGCAGTCGGCCACCATCATCACGATTGTGGCGACGAGGAGCAGGAGCGTAACGACGGGGGGAAGATTGAGGCCGAACGATTTGGGCTTGTACTTCTTCTTCATGGCCTCCTTGGCAGCATCCTGAGCCTGACTAAAGCGTTCGCTGAAGCTCTGCTTATGGTCGGCAGGCGAGTGGGCCTTCAGGAAGATGGCGCAGAGGGCGGGCGAGAGGGTAAGGGCGTTGAGGGCAGAGAAACCAATGGCGATGGCCATGGTGATACCAAACTGACGATAGAAGGCACCGCTCGTGCCGCCCATGAAGCTCACGGGGACGAACACTGCCATCATGACGAGCGTGATGGAAACGATGGCTCCTCCCAGCTCGCTCATGGCATCGAGCGAGGCTTTTCGCGCCGAAGAATAGCCCATGTCGAGCTTGGCATGCACGCCCTCGACGACGACGATGGCATCATCGACCACGATGGCAATGGCAAGCACCATGGCGGAGAGCGTCAGCAAATTGACGGAGAAGCCGATGATATAGAGGGCGAAGAAGGTGCCGATAAGGGCAACGGGGATGGCGACGGCAGGAATCAGCGTCGAGCGGAGGTCTTGGAGGAAGATGAAGACGACGAGGAATACGAGGAGGAAGGCTTCAATGAGCGTCTTGATTACCTCGTGGATGGAGGCAAAGAGGAAGTCATTGACATTCTGTGCCACTTTGTACTTCAATCCTGCGGGCAGGTCGGACTCGGTGTCCTTCAGCAATTGCTCGATGTCCTGCACGATTTTCGTAGCATTCGAACCGGCAATCTGCGCCACCATCATGTTGCAGGCATTGTGGCCATTGACCGTACCGCCCCATGCGTACGACTCACGGCCGAGCTCTACGCGCGCTACATCGCCCACACGGATGAGGGTGCCATCGGGATTGGCCTTGATGACGATGTTTTCAAACTCCGAGGCTTCCTGCAGACGGCCTTTATAGCGGAGGGTATATTGGAAGGTGTTGTTCTCGCGCTCGCCGATGGTACCGGGAGCGGCCTCGATGTTCTGCTCTGCAAGCACACCGCTGATATCATTGGGCACGAGGCCGTATTCTGACATCTTCTCGGGGTCGAGCCAGATACGCATAGAATAACTGCCACCCATGACAGTGACATCGCCCACACCATTCACACGCTGAACGGCGGGCAGCACGTTAATCTTGACATAGTTTTCAAGGAACTCCTTGGAATAACGGTCTTCCGTGTCAACAACGGAGAAAATCATCAGCATGGAGCTCTGGCGCTTCTGCGTGATGACGCCGACGCGCGTCACCTCTGAGGGGAGGTAGCCCGCGGCCTTGCTCACACGGTTCTGCACGTTCACGGCTGCCATATCGGGGTCGGTGCCCATCTTGAAGGTGACGGTGATGGTGGCATCACCAGTGTTCGTTGCGCTGGAGGAGATGTAGTCCATGTTCTCCACACCGTTGATTTGCTCCTCGATAGGTGCAATCACGGCATTCAGCACCGTCTGGGCATTGGCTCCCGTATAGGAGGTAGAGACCTCCACTGTGGGGGGCGCAATGTCGGGGTACTGCGTGATAGGCAGCGAGACAAGACCCAGAAAGCCGAGCAGAACGATCAGGATGGAGATGACCGTCGAGAGCACTGGTCTGTTGATAAAGGTATCTAATTTCATCGTTCTTTCTTTTGTTTGAGAAATGTGAATCAGACGACGATGAGCCTTGAATCAGTGGGGCGGCTCATCGCGCACGATAGTTTTACTGTCCGGGCATTGCCTTTGTGGCCATGTGCTCCTTCGATTTCTGACGCTGTGCCTCGCTTTCAGCCACGGTGATGGGCTTGATTTCCATGCCGTTCTTCAGCTTGTTGACGCCCTCTACCACGAGACGGTCGCCAGCCTTCAGGCCGCTTGTCACGACGAAGTTGGTGCCGTCGTTCTGCTCCAGAACGGTGATTTCTGTGTTCTTCACCTTGTTGTCCTTGCCTACGACGTAAACGAAGCGCTTATCCTGAATGGCGTAAGTTGCCTTCTGTGGAATGACGATGGCCTCTGCCTTGCGCACGGGGAACTGCAGCACGCCCGTGGCTCCCGAACGGAGGAGGCGGTCAGGGTTGGCAAACGTGGCGCGCATCTGGAGGCTACCCGTAGTGGGGTCGATGACACCGCTGAAACTCGTCACTTTGCCCAGTTCGCCATACACCGTGCCATCGGCGAGGATGAGGGTGACATCGGGGAGGCTCAGACGTGCAGCCTCGCTGCCGCCATTCTCGCGGGTGAGCTGGAGGAACTGCTTCTCCGTCATGGAGAAATAGGCATACATCTTGTCGAGATTGCTGACGGTGGTCAGAGGCTGGGCAATGCTGGCACTGACGAGCGAACCCACACGGTAGGGAATTTCGCCAATGACGCCGGCACTCGTGGCGCGAACGCTGCAGAACGACAACTGGTCTTTGGCAGAACGCAGTGATGCCTGTGCCTGACCCAGCTGAGCTTCATAGAGCAGGAGCGTATTGGCTGCCACGTCGTAATCATACTGGCTGATTATCTGCTTGTCGAGCAGGGCCTTCTTGTTTGCCACCGTCAGTTGCTGGGTGGAAACATTGGCCTTTGCCACCTTCACGGCAGCCTGAGCCTGATCGACGGCAGCCTGATACTGTGTGGGGTCTATGACGAACAACACCTGACCTGCCTGTACAAAATCGCCTTCATCAACAAGCTGGCGCGTGATATTTCCGCTCACCTTCGGGCGGATTTCGATATCCTGCACACCCTTGATGGTGGCGGGATACTTTGTACTCAATTCGGCGGTGGAAGTGGCAACGGTCTGGACAGCATATTCGCTGACGCCAGCACCCTGCCCTGCCGACTTGTCGTTGGAGCAGGCCACGAGAGCGGCTCCAAGGGCGAGATAGAGAATTCTTTTCATAGAAAAACGGATAGTTTGATATGATTTGGATAGTATTTTTGAATGCTGACTTTTTCTTGCAACCATCTTCTGCAACAGGGGGTCTTTCGTCAGGAGGTCATACGTCTGATGCTGCTGACCGCTGTCTCTTCACTGCACAACTCCACAGCGTCCAATGCCGCTGCCTTTGGAACAGAGGAAAGCACCAAACGAAGGAAAGAACAGAAATTCAAAGGCAAAAATACAGAAAACCCGAGCGTGATGATTAGTTTTTGCAGTAAAAAAGTCCGTTTTTTACACTCTTTAGGATAAAAAGTGCAGTAGAAAAAGCAAAACGCCGCCGCGAACTGCACCTCCTTCCCTCTGACAAAAACAAGCGACGTGGAAGGAAGAGGAGCGGCACACTTGCGGGGCTCTTCTTCCTTCCACGTCGTTCTACATCGGGGGATAGGGGATTACACGCCGGCCTCAGGCTTCATACCAGTCGCCACGATGCCATTCCGTGAAGGGCTCTTCAGCCGTCAGGGGCTTATAGCCGCTCATCCTCCCCGCTGCGTCGAGCGAGAGAATCTGGTTGTGCAAGACTTTTCCGTCTCTCAGATGAAGTCTTAGCACGGCTATCTGTCTGTTTGTCATCTTTCTTAGCTTTCTCCGTTTCTTGAATCTTGCTGGTTCGAATGCTCCATACGCCGAAATTCTGCAGGCAGAGCCATTGAGGATAGGGCTTCCACTGGGCATCCTGATAGAGATAGAGGGTGATGCTGCGTACATCATAGAAATCAGAGAGATAGACCGACGAACCTATTGTGCCGCTATACTCTCGGATTTCTACGCCTGCGAGCATGGTGGAATCATTGGCATACGTGACTGCCACCTGCATATAGCCCTGCTTCGCGCCCTCGCGATATATCCACGTAGGGCGGAATCCTACGAGCAGACGGTCGCCACGCTTGATTTCGCCGCAGGGAATCTCTACTGCCAGGCGGTTCTGCCCCGAGCCTGACAGTGCAACGGCGTGGGGCGACTTCCAGATGACGATGGTATCCGTGCGGAAAGAAGGTCGATAGTCGGCTAAGATTTGCGCCTGCTCCTCGTCTATCTCCTCTGCATATCGCTTGCTGACCTCTTCGGTGATGGCGAGCAGTGTCTTCGGATTGCGGGCATAGTGGGCTATAGAAAGATTGAATTGGCTCTCCGTAATGCCATACTTGCGATAGACGGCTTGCGTGTAGAGATATTCCTTCTCTGCCATCTTTCGGAGGTCGCCATCCTCGTCGGCCATTGCCACGGCAAGCTGATAGTCATAGAGCACATCTGCCATCGTGCGCTCGGGAATAATGGCGTGCCGCCCCTGCCGCTCGCACGACCATGCTGCGACAAGGGTAAGAAGAAGAAGCAGAAAGTGAGAAATGAGTTTCAAGGAGATGGATGCAGAAAAGAAATGAAGAAGGAGGAGGGGACACAGGAAAGAGCTACTTACTTCTTCAGCAGAATATGGTTGTAGAAGAGAATGATTGCCACAGCCCCCACACTGATGGCAGAGTCGGCTATATTGAAGATGGCCCCGAAGAAGGTGCGACCGCCGACGATGGGGAACGCCTCTGGCCATTCCCACAGGGGGAAATAGAGCATATCCACCACTCTTCCGCTGAGGAATCGCCCATAGCCCTGCCCCATCGCCACCAGTTCAGCCGTGGGAGCGAAGAAGGGATTGGCGGGCTGGCTCTCGGTGAATATCAGTCCGTAGAAACAATTGTCGATGATGTTGCCGACGGCTCCCGCAATGACGAGCGAGAGGCAGACGATGAAGCCCACAGGCAGGCAGCGCCGGATGCAGCGCACGAGATACCAAGAGAAGACGCACACGGCCAGGAAGCGGAACAGCGTCAGGATGCTGGTGCCGATGAAGTCCATGCCAAAGGCCATACCCCGATTTTCTACGAAGGCTATATGGAACCACGATGTCAGCTCTATATGCTCATAGAGCGACATGTGGGTCTTTACCCATATCTTGGCCACTTGGTCGGCCACGAGGACTGAAAGTATGAGGAGTGCGGAGAGCACGGCGCGTTGTTTCATTTCTTCTGTTGGAGTTTTGCCTCAAGGGTCATCGTCGTGTGGGGCACGGCTCGCAGACGTTCCTTGGGAATAAGTTGCTTTGTCACACGGCAAATGCCGTACGTCTTGTTGTCAATGCGCAGGAGCGCAGCCTTGAGCCCTGCGATGAATTTGCCCAGATGCTCTGCCATGATCATCTGTTCCTCAAGGGTCTGCGTCGGGGCTCCCTCTTCCAGACTGTGATAGGTGGGGAGGGTGTCGTCGATGTCGTTGCTGTTGCGCTTCGCCATCGTGTCTAAAATCTCGCGATACTGCTCTTCGGCTACGCGGAGTTTCTCATGGATGAGTAGGCGAAACTCCTCAAGTTCTGCATCAGAATAGCGTGTCTTTTCCATGAGGTGGAGGGATGAAAAGGGTGAAAAATAATACGGGGAAGAAGAGAGGCACGCGGGGGAGGCAGATGCTTACTGCCACACCTCCCCCGCTCCTCTTTAGGTAGGTTCTATAAATTAGTTTTCAATGTAAGGCAGTGTTTCTGTTTTACTTGGATGTCTTCACGCCTCTCGCACCGTATCTTTTTGTCTTTCATTCAGTCACGTAGCCCGCTACGCTCCCTCGTGAAAAACAAAAAACTACGGCACGATAGTCGCAAATACATCGCAAGCTAATTTATAGAACCTACCTTTACTTATCAGCGGATAATGAAAATTAGTTTTATGCTTGTAAACTTACTAAATTTCATCACCTTTAGAGCACTTTAAGCCTTTGCCAGCTCAGGGGCATCAATATCGGCAAAGGAAAGTTCGACGGCGAGCACCTGGCCGCAGATATAGTCTTTATGTACGGTGGCAGCCTCGCGCGCAGCTTCCGGCAGCGTCAGCGAGATACGGTCAGTGATGTTCAGCCCTGAAGTCTTGCGAAGATTCTGCACACTGCGGACGATATCGCGCGCCTGACCCTCCATACGCAATTCGGGGGTGATGGTGATATCGAGGGCAACGGTGAGCGGTCCGTCAGAAACGACGCTCCAGCCCGGCATGTCTTCCGTGAGGAGCTCCACGTCGTCGCGAGTGATCTCGAAGCTCTCGCCTTCCACAACGATGGTGGTCTGCCCGGCTTCCAGCTCAGCGATGGCGGCGGCATCCAGCTGCGCCACTGCTGCGGCAGCGGCCTTCATCAGTTTGCCAAACTTCTTGCCCATCGTGCGATAGTTGGGCTTCACCGTCTTGCGTATTTGCTCTTCAATGAAGTTTATCTCCTTGACATTCACTTCTTCAAGTATCAATGCTTGGAGTGCTTCTATATCTTCCTTCAGCTGCTTCTGCGTGACGGGAATGGCAATGGTCTGCAGCGGCTGACGCACGCCTATCTTCACCTTCTTGCGGATGGCATGGACCATAGAGGTGACTTTCTGTGCCAGCTCCATCTGCTGCTCCAGCCGCTTGTCCGTGCGCGCATCGTCGCACTTCGGGAAGGCATCGAGATGCACACTGTCAGCAGGGCCCTGCAGGTCGCGATAGAGGCGGTCAGCATAGAAGGGCGCGATGGGAGCCATCAGGCGACTGACGGTGATGAGACACTGGTAAAGCGTGGAATAGGCGGCACGCTTGTCAGCCGTGATGCCTTCGCCCCAGAAACGCTTCTTGCAGAGGCGCACATACCAGTTGCTCAGCTCATCGACGACGAAGCTCTGGATGGCGCGGCCCGCACGCGTAGGTTCGTAGGTCTCGTAAGCCTCCGTGGTCTCTGCCACGAGGCTGTTGAGCTTCGACAATATCCAGCGGTCCATCACGGTCTCGTCGGCAGCAGTGCCAGCCATGCCTGGTTGCCAGCCATCAATATTGGCATACGTGCTCATCAGCACATATACCTGGAAGAGCTTGGCGAAGAAGGCACCGCTCACCTCCTTCACGCCATCGATGTCGAAGGAGAGGTTGTCCCAGGGTGAGCAGTTCGTTATCATATACCAGCGCAGAGGGTCGGAGCCAAACTGTTCAATCGTCTTGAACGGATCGACGGCATTGCCCTTTCGCTTCGCCATCTTCTGCCCGTTCTTGTCGAGGACGAGGCCGTTCGAGATGACGGCTTTGAAGGCCACGGAGTCGAAGACCATCGTGGCAATGGCATGGAGCGTGAAGAACCATCCACGCGTCTGGTCAACACCCTCGGCAATGAAGTCGGCAGGATAGCAGGCGCGGCCATCAAGTTCCTCCTTGTGCTCGAAGGGATAGTGCCACTGCGCATAGGGCATGGAGCCGGAGTCGAACCACACGTCGATGAGGTCGGCCTCGCGATAGAGGGGCTGTCCGCTCTCGCCTACGAGCACGATGTCATCTACGTAGGGGCGGTGGAGGTCAATGCGGTGATAGTTCTCCTCGGAATAGTCGCCCGGCACGAAGCCCTTGTCTTTCAGCGGATTGCTCTTCATCACGCCCGCAGCCACCGACTTTTCTATCTCATCCCACAGCTGGCTGATGCTGCCGATGCAAATCTCCTCCTTCGTAGCGCGGTTGCGCCAGATGGGGAGGGGGGTTCCCCAGTAGCGGCTACGGCTGAGGTTCCAGTCGTTCAGGTTCTCCAGCCATTTTCCGAAGCGTCCGCTTCCCGTCGAAGCAGGCTTCCAGAGGATGGTATCATTGAGCTCCATCATCCGTTCCTTGACGGCGGTGCTACGAATGAACCAGCTGTCCAGCGGATAGTAGAGCACGGGCTTGTCCGTACGCCAGCAGTGAGGATAATTGTGTATGTGCTTCTCGATTTTGAATGCGCTGCCCTCCTCTTTCATTTCCAAGCAGAGGATGACGTTGAGGTCTTTTTCGCGCTGCGCCTCCTTCTCATCGTAGCGGCCGCCCTGGTTGAAGCGCGGGTCGTAGGCGTTCTTCACATAGTCGCCGCTGTGCTGCCAATATGCCTCCCGCACCAGCTTCTCGGCAAACTCAGGATTCATGTCCTCGCGCAGGAAATATTTTCCCGTGAAATCCACCATGGGGCGCGCATCGCCATGCTTATCTACGACGAAGAGTGCCGGCACGCCAGCATCCTTTGCCACCTTGGCATCGTCGGCACCAAAGGTGGGGGCAATGTGTACGATGCCCGTACCATCCTCCGTCGTGACGTAGTCGCCGGGGATGACGCGGAAGGCAGCATCGCCGCGGGGAGTGGCCACGCCGTCTGCCACATCGCAAGGCTCTATCCACGGCATGAGCTGACGATAGTGCAGCCCCACGAGCTGCGCTCCGCTCATGCGTCCCAGGATTCGGAGTTCCTCGCCCTCTTCGGCCTTGAAGTAAGCCGCAAGCCTGCTTTCAGCCAAAATATAGATGGCACGTTCGCCGCTATAGGGATTTTCGCCCACCACTGCCACATAGTCAATCTTCGGACCGACGCAGAGCGCGGTGTTCGAGGGGAGCGTCCAGGGAGTGGTGGTCCATGCCAGGAAATAAACGGGCAGTGCCTCCGGATTTTCAAAGAGGTGCCCCGTGGCATCCGTCACGCCGAACTGTGCCGTGACGGTCGTGTCTTTCACATCGCGGTAGCAGCCGGGCTGGTTCAGCTCATGGCTGGAGAGTCCGGTGCCTGCGGCCGGGCTGTAGGGCTGGATGGTGTAGCCCTTATAGAGCAAACCTTTGTCGTACAACTGACGCAGGAGCCACCAGAGCGTTTCGATATAGGAGTTTTCATACGTCACGTAGGGATGCTCCATGTCCACCCAGTAGCCCATGCGATGGCTGAGGTCAGTCCATTCCTGCGTGAACATCATGACGTTCTCGCGGCATTTGCGGTTATAGTCGTCCACGCTGACCTTCGTGCCGATATCTTCTTTCGTAATCCCCAGTTCTTTCTCCACGCCGAGTTCTACGGGCAGTCCGTGGGTGTCCCATCCAGCCTTACGCTTGACGAGAAATCCCTGCATCGTCTTATAGCGGCAGAACATATCCTTAATCGTGCGCGCCATGACGTGGTGAATGCCAGGATGTCCGTTTGCTGAGGGCGGCCCCTCGAAGAATACGTATGACGGGCAGCCTTCGCGCTCCGTCATGCTGCGATGGAAAAGGTCAAGGTCGTCCCAGTCTACCAGGACTTCCTTGTTGACAGCAGAAAGGTCGAGTGCCTTACGCTCTGTGAATTTCTTGCTCATACAATATTTTAGTAGGTGTATGCTGTTATTAAGCAGTTGGCTAAGTAGGCAATGAAAATTAGTTTTATGTTTGAAAGCACTGTTTGGATGCAGGTTTTAGCTTTGAAACAAAGGAGCATAGCTGCCCATATTATAGGTGAACCCTGACTGTTTCCAAGGCTGAAAGGATGCGCCGAAGAGAGGATTCAAACATGCAAACCATAAAATAATTCCTATTCACATACTTATTGTGCCTGTGCCCAGACGGCCGCAGGCATAATTTTGCGTGCAAATATAAGGAAAAACTTGTAAAGGCGTGTGCCGTTCGCACGAAATTTCCCTCTTACGGCTTTCTTACAGTTCACGAACGGCACACGCGTTTTTCTATTTGCCTCACTTTTTCACCCATACAGCCGTGATTTCACCGATGTACTGCGTATGGAAATCGCCGGCATTGCCGCCCTGGGCGTACCATTGCTCCACGACTTCCGGTGCCATCTTGCTCAGCTCGATGTCCACGGTGCAGAGTTTGCGGCATTCAAGGATGATGCTTCCCTCTTCAAACGCGGGCGCACCATTCGCCATTCGCTTCAGCGTCAGCCCGCTCCCTGCCATCTTGTCTTCATCGCGGCCAGACACTCGGCCCAGATAGCCATTCACGAGGCGGGCATATTCCGGCGCGAAGCTTTCCAGCGTGAACGTCTCGCTGGCATCCATCAGGGGTTTGGTGTATCGGCTCTGCCGCACATACACGGTGCAGACATTCCGATGGTTGCCCCAGAGCGTGCCCACCTGACCCCAGCTGACCGTCATGCAGTTCATCTTCGTTTCCGTCCCCACACTCAGCACGGCGGAACGGCTGAAGAAGGTGAAGGCATCTAACGCTGCCTCCTCCACGCTGATTTGCTGCCAGTTTCCACTGCCCTGCTGTTCGTCCGCAGCGGTGTGCTGCTCGTTCTGAAGGAGTGCCTTTCCTTCCTGCTTGTTTTCATTCATGGTCAATATGTTTTTGAAGTTGGATGGGCAAAGTTATGGCTTTTCTCGCAGACTGCGCCTATAAAAACCGAAAAACTTCCACAAACGAGAGATGGGGCTTCACTTGACTACGACAACATCACAGATACAGCCATTCCCGCTGATAGCCTTGAAGCAGGTTCACCTCGGGCCTAAGAATTTATCTCCATTAAGATGAATCATGTGGTCAGGCATATTCCAACAAGGTCAGACAACAAAGTGTGCCTTGCTGCTTAGCAGGCATTTTTATCTGTCCTGACAGTCGTTTTGCCAATTCTAACTTATCCGTTTGCTTAAGGTAGGTTCTATAAATTAGCTTGCGATGTATTTGCGACTATCGTGCCGTAGGTTTTTGTTTTTCACGAGGGAGCGTAGTGGGCTACGTGACTGAATGAAAGACAAAAACCTACGGTGCGAGAGGCGTGAAGACATCCAAGTAAAGCAGAAACACTGCCTTACATTGAAAACTAATTGATAGAACCTACCTTAACATCATATTACATTAAAGATGCCAAACAATCTTCCAAACATAGCATTATACGCCACAAAAGCAGCAAAAAAAATATTTCCAAAGTCCGAAACACTGATTTTTATCGGATGGGCGGGCTATTTGCTCAGTTGGTAAAGACAAGTGCGCCATGAAAGACAGGATGTTCAAAATTACGTTTCAGGACAACTACGCCCATAGAGCAGGGATATTCAACCCCATTTTGCACAACCTCCCCTGTAGTAGGGCGAGACCGTGCGGTTTGCATTAGGCGTGCTGCTTTGCGCCGAAGAGACAGGAGTGGGAATATCATAGTGAAATGCCCTGAATGCAATACCAAGGCGCACAAAACAATCACGACATAGAGCCTTCCCGAAGAATGTCAGGCAAAACGTTTTGACTCAGAAAAGTCATTTTATTAAATTTACAACACAAATCAAACACGAGCAATTCAACTCCAGCAATCACTACACAACCACGCACGCAAAGCATCATCAACGCGCTCCACCCTATAATCCCCCAAGCTATCCCCTGATTCCCCCTTATATATCCCCCTATATAATAATAATAATATAATAATAATAATAATAACAATAACAATAACCGTCATCAATGACAAGAGAGCGAGAGCGCGCGAGAGAAAGAGGAAGGGAGGAGAAGAAGGTTGGAGGTTGCTTCCGTAAAAATGTTATAAAGGCAGAGAACGCAGAGGCAGCGATGACCTCCCGTCAAGCCCCCCAACGATTATCCGACATTGAACAACCGCAGACCTGAAAAAAGAAAGTTTCTGAAATATCGCGTTCCAGACAAGGACAAGTGCGCCCCCCAACTTAGGGTAGGTTGCTCAAAATTGGGTACAGAAACGCGCCCCGCAGCAGGATGGGCAAAACGTGCCGAATGGCAATGTACCCGGAAAATGCGGTTTCGGACAACCCCAAAAACGTGCTGCCGGGACGACTATTCCCACCACTGCGCGCCTTCTGCGGAACTTCTGCCTCGCAAGTGGTCATTTCCGCCCTCATAATGTCCACCTTGCCCCTGCAGAATGATTACTTGGAGGCGAAAAGTAACATCAGAAATCAGGGAAACAGCCTCGAAGAAGCAAAAGAAGGGGCTACAGAAGAAGCAACGGAAAAGGCAGCATAAGAAGCAACTAAAAAGGCTACAGAAGATGCCAAGCCAAACGCGGGATTATAGTAGGAATTATTATGACTTGCATGTTTGAACCCTCTCTTTGCCGCATCTTTTAGCCTTGAAGACAATCGCATAGCACGCGCCATGCTCCTTCATTTCATGACTAAAGCCTGCATCCAAACAGAGCATTCAGACAAATTTACCTAATATCAGATGACAAAATTCATCACCTACTTAGTTGGGGCGATTTGGGCTGACGCTATCCAAAGAGCGCATTTGAACAGGAAATCCCATTCGCAACAACCGTAAAGAGCATGCCGTAAGAAAAATAGGGGCAGAGTTGCGAATTGGAGGCAGAAACTGGGAGCGAAAACAGGTGTCTTCTACCTTGGTTGTACCTCAGTCGGCATATATCGCTGACAGACAACACAGGTTTATAATTGGGAGGCAAGTTGTAGCCTTTCAACTCTTGAATCATCCTGGCTGTTCTCTTGCCATGAATAATTACAAGCCCATTTGCCTTTCATCTGACTAAAGAATTGCGTATTTAACGACACCATTTTGCCTAACATAGTAAAAAGCTCTATTAAATTTGCCTGATTCGCTAATTCTATTGGAAATTTCGCCTATGACATAGCGACTATTCCAATTATAATGTATATTTTTGCACAACAAATCCAGTCAGAATGAATATGGAATCAAATGAGAAACCCATTATCAATCGCATCAAAGTGGTTCTGATGGAACAGAGAAGGACAAACAAATGGTTGGCAGGCACCCTTGGAAAAGACTGCAAGACAGTTTCAAAATGGCGTACCAATACGGCACAGCCTGAATTAGAGACTTTGGTAAAGATTGCAGAATATCTGAATGTTGATGCCTGAGAATTGATTGTTCCTACAAAGAAGTAACAACTGCACTCAATGAAAGATATATGGCAACATCAATAAATTTGTCAAAGATTACCCAAATTGACCTTCGTGACTGCTGGCAGAATGAGGCAACGGATTTTACTCCTTGGCTTGCAACAGAGGAAAACATGTCTCTACTCGCTGATGCACTCGGAATGAACGAACTTGAAGTGAAAGCACAGGAAGAACACGTCGGTCCTTTCCGTGCAGATATTCTCTGTGTAGATTCAGGAACAGACAAATTGGTGTTGATAGAAAACCAGTTGGAGAAAACTGACCATAACCATTTAGGACAGATACTGACATATGCAGCAGGACTTGATGCTGTTACTATTATCTGGATAGCAGAACGCTTCACGGAAGAGCACAGAGCGGCTATTGACTGGTTGAACCGTATCACAGACAAAGAATTCAATTTCTTTGGTGTAGAAATTGGCTTGATAAAGATAGGCAGCAGTCCTGCCGCTCCGATATTCAATGTGATAGCCAAGCCTAACGGCTGGTCAAAAGATGTCCGTACCTCGTCCAATCAGACTTCAAATGAGAATCGAACAGATGCGGAAATGTCAAGATATGAATTCTGGTCTGCATTCTGTGAGTACATGGCAAACAATCCTTCCAAGAAGTTTCGCACGCAATCCCCTTCTTACAGTCACTGGATGAATATCGCCATTGGGCGTTCCAACTTCCAGATTTGCCTTCTTCTTAATTCGAGGGAGCAGAAGATAACTGTGCAGTTGTATATAGGTGATGACATTGACAAGAAAAACTTTGATGCCATTCTTGCATATAAAGATGAAGCAGAAACAGCAATTGGTGAGACTTTAGATTGGAGACGACTGGATGGGAAGAAGACATCAACAGTCGATTTGTATAAGAAATGTGATTTCACGAAGAAGTCATCCCAAGCAGAACTCTTTGAATGGCTGAAGGAATACACCGAACGGTTTGTTACTTTCTTCAAGCCCATCATAAAGAGGCTGTGATAGAAGTTGTTTTATCATATAACTTCCTATAATAAATGATTATGTGAAGATAATACAGTCAAGAGCTATGAGCAAGAAAGATTTGACCGAAGAAGATATAAAGCTGCGTTATATTACACCTGCCATCAACCATGCAGGGTGGAAGAACGAGCATATCAGAATGGAATACTACTTTACCGATGGTAGAGTTATATTCCAAGGTAAGGTGCATGCACGCCAAACAGGAAAGAAGGCTGATTACCTCTTGTTTCATGCCGCCAATAAGGCCATTGCTATTGTCGAAGCGAAAGACAACAACAAGCCCCTTGGAGGAGGTATGCAACAAGCAATTGAATACGCTCAGATTCTTGACATTCCTTTTGCATACAGTTCTAATGGAGATGGCTTTCTGGAGCACGACTTCTTGACAGGGAAAGAAACCGAACTTACATTGGAACAGTTTCCAACACCTGAGGAATTATACAAACGCTTGGTCGATGCCAAGCAGTTGAGCGGAGAAGCCTTGAAGATTGTAGAGCAGCCGTTCTATTCTGACCCCTACACCTACGAGCCTCGATATTATCAGCGAATAGCGGTCGAACGCACCGTAGAGGCCATTGCCAAAGGCAAGGACAGGGTGCTGATAGTAATGGCAACAGGTACAGGAAAGACTATTACTGCTTTCCAAATCATACATCGTCTGAAAGCCTCTGGCACAAGGAAGAAGATACTATATCTTGCTGACCGTAACATTCTGATAGACCAGACGATGGTGCAGGACTTCAAACCCTTCAAAAAGGTCATGACCAAAGTGCAAGGGGCTACCATTGATTCTGCCTACGAGGTGTACATGGCATTGTATCATCAATTGGTGTCTAATGAAAAAGGCGTGGAAGACCCCTTCAGGCAAGTTCAGCCTACCTTCTTCGATCTTATCATTGTTGACGAGTGCCATCGTGGGAGTGCTAAGGATGATAGTGCCTGGCGCAAGGTGCTGGAGTATTTCAACTCCGCCACCCAAATCGGCATGACCGCTACACCCAAGGCTGAGACAGGAGCGAACAATCTTGATTATTTTGGTGAGCCAATATTTACCTATTCGCTTTCGCAAGGAATACAGGATGGTTTCCTCGCCCCTTACAGAGTGACCAACAGTTATATCAGCATAGACCTTCAGGGATTCAAACCTGATGACGATGAGAAAGACTTGCTGGGCAGAGATATAGCACAAAGGTTATATGAACGCAAGGACATAGGTAGAGACATCGCTTTTAACAAACGGAGGGAGATTGTCGCAAAGCGTATCACCAAGATGCTGAAACAAATTGGCAGGATGACCAAGACCATCGTGTTCTGTACGGACATTGAAGAGGCAGAAGTCATGAGGAGCCTGTTGGTCAATTTGAATGCAGACTTGTGCAGGAAGGATGCACGCTACATCATGCGCATAACGGGTGATGATAATGTGGGGAAGAAACAGTTGGACAACTTCATTGATGTTGACCAACCCTACCCGACAGTTGTCACGACATCAGAACTGCTTGCCACGGGCGTGGACTGCAAGACCTGCGGGCTTATAGTCATTGACAAGGAAATAGGTTCCATGACGGAGTTTAAGCAAATCATTGGACGTGGCACCCGACTGAGAACTGACAAAGGGAAGTGGCATTTGGAGATATTGGATTTCCGCAATGCCACAGCGAAGTTCAAAGACCCGAAATTCGATGGCGACCCAGAACCTCCGCAGGGGCAAAGCGGAAAGCCATACACTATACCAAAAGAACCATCGAGTGTTGTCTCTGAACCTCATGTCAAGTATCTTGTTGAGGGAGAGAAGATTGCAATAACCACTGAAATAGTCAGCATCCTTGGTGAAGATGGTAAAACCATGCGTACAGAAAGCATAACTGATTTCACACGCAAGCAGATTAGGAAGCGTTATGCCACCTTGAACGACTTTGTCAAGAACTGGACAGAAGCGGAACGTAAGAAAGTCATTGTGGATGAGCTGAAGGACTATAGCATTCTTGTGGATGCTGTCAGGGAAAAGAATCCTGCCCTGGCACATGCCGATATTTTCGATGTAATATGTCATGTAGCCTTCGACCAGCCACCAGTGACAAGGCGTGAAAGGGCTAACAATGTCAAGAAACGCAATTACTTCGCTAAATACGAAGGCAAAGCACGTGAGGTATTGGAGGCTCTTCTCGACAAATATGCTGATTATGGTATCTTGAACCTTGAAGACTCTGATATTCTTGATACCGCTCCATTCAACAAGATTGGCAAACCGCAGAAAATCGTGAAACTGTTCGGCGGACTGGATAAGTTTGAACAGGCACTGAAAGAACTTGAAAACGAAATATATAAAGTAGCATAAAGAAATGGCAGTAAACAATATAGTAAAGCGTCTGCAAAATATCATGCGCCAAGACGCTGGTATCAATGGCGATGCACAGCGCATTGAGCAGATGACATGGATGTTTTTTCTGAAGGTGTATGATACGCAAGAGGAAACGTGGGAATATAAGGCAAGCAAAGAGCACAAGCCCTTTGAGTCCATCATCCCCGAAGAATTACGCTGGCGCAATTGGGCTATAGATGAAAAAGACGGCCATGCGCTGACAGGCGATGCCTTGCTCACGTTTATCAACGACAAACTCTTTCCTACACTGAAGGGACTCAAAGTGACATGTGAGACACCTCGCAGCAAGGCTATTGTCAAAGAAGTGTTTGAGGACTTGAACCAATATATGAAGAATGGCATTCTGTTACGTCAAGTCATCAATGTTATCAACGAGATTGAGTTTGATGATGCCGACGACCGCCACATGTTTGGCGACATTTACGAAGGAATACTCAAAGACCTTCAGTCAGCAGGCAATGCAGGTGAGTTCTACACACCACGAGCTTTGACGGATTTCATCATACAACAGCTTAATCCAGTGCTTGGCGAAACCGTTGGTGACTTCACATCAGGTACAGGCGGCTTCCTCACTTCGGCACTGAACTATCTACAGAAACAGGTACAGACCACGGATGACGGGCGACTTTACCAGCAGTCAGTCATCGGGCAAGAGTGGAAGCCTCTTCCTTACCTTCTGTCCATCACCAATCTGCTCCTGCATGACGTGGAAGCACCGAATATCCGCCATTGCGATTCGTTGGGCACGAAGATGTCGGATTTCAAGGAGGCGGACAAGGTCAATGTGATAGCCATGAATCCTCCTTACGGTGGAAGTACCGATGCAGCTGCCAAGAGCAATTTCCCGATGGAGTTTCGTTCGAGCGAGACAGCTGACCTGTTCATGGTGCTTATCATGTACAGACTAAAGCGTGACGGACGTGCAGCAGTCATAGTTCCTGACGGTTTCCTCTTTGGAATGGATGGAGCAAAGCTTGCCATCAAGCAAAAGATGCTCCGAGAGTTCAATCTCCACACCATTATCCGTCTGCCAGGCAGCATATTCTCACCATATACCAGCATCGCAACCAATATCCTGTTCTTTAACAACGAGCGCGCTGAAGGAGCAGAAGAGGGATTCTCCACTGACAAGACATGGTTCTATCGCCTGGACATGCCAGAAGGCTACAAGCACTTCTCCAAGACCAAGTCGATGAGACTTGAACATTGTCAGCCCATCTGTGACTGGTGGAAGGACCGCAAGGAAATCTCTTCCGATGAGTTGGGAGAGAAAGCCCGACGCTTCACGGCCAAAGAGTTGTTCGACATGGATTGCAATTTCGACCAATGCAAGTTCCCCAAAGACGAAGAAGAGATACTTCCACCTGCCGAACTCCTTGCCGACTACTTCAAGAAGCGCAAGGCTCTCGACCATGAGATCAACAAGACGCTGGCAGAGATACAACGGATATTGGGAATAGAAATCAGCAAAGAAGAACAGTGATATAATACATTGTATTTATGTTTGTCCAATCTGCTGACTGTCAGAAGGTAATATTCTGCTCGTCTTATAAATGAGGTGAGCAAAAAGGTTTCATTCTAAACCGAGAATATGGGCGTGATGCAGATTCGTCAAGCAATGCTTGACCAATTTTCTATTTCCTAACCCCCTCGAATTCGAGGGGAATTAAAGAATAAAATTTTATGGCAAAGATAAAAGTACAAAACACCGAGGTAACCATTACAAGAATAAACGGAGAAGATTATATCTGCTTGACAGATATGATAAGGGCAAAAGATGGAGATTTCTTTGTGACAGATTGGCTTCGCAACAGGAACACATTAGAGTTTATAGGTATATGGGAAAAAGTCTATAACCCTTCTTTTAATTATGGCGAATTCGCCACAATTAAAAGTCATGCCGGTCTAAATAGTTTCAAAATCAGCGTCAAGGAATTTGTGGAACGTACTAATGCTATTTCTTTACAAGCTAAAGCAGGGCGATATGGTGGTACTTACGCTCATAAAGACATTGCTTTTGAGTTTGCAATGTGGATAAGTCCTGAATTTAAGGTTTATATAGTCAAGGAGTTCCAACGCCTTAAAGAGGAAGAACAAAAGCAGATAGGATGGTCTGCCAAGCGAGAACTATCCAAGATAAACTACCGAATTCACACCGATGCCATCAAGCGCAATATCATCCCCGAAGAGGTGACTCCCCAGCAGGCAAGCATCATATATGCCAACGAGGCTGACGTGCTCAACGTTGCGATGTTTGGAATGACCGCCAAGCAATGGCGTGAGGCAAATGCTGACAAGAAAGGCAACATCCGTGACTATGCCACCATCAACGAGTTGATTTGCCTGTCGAATATGGAGAACCTCAATGCCGTCTTCATCGACCAAGGCTTGCCTCAAGGTGAGCGTCTCGTCAAGCTCAATCAGATAGCTATCCAGCAGATGAAGGTGCTGGAAGACAGCCAAGACAGGAATTTATTGCAACGTTTTCGTTAAGCGAGAGCAGAGAAAACTTGTTTGCTCTGCCGAGCGTAGAAAAGGTCGGATAAAATCCAATAAACAATTGACTCAGAAATGACAGGTAAACAATTAAAAAACAGCATACTGCAATGGGCTATACAAGGAAAACTTGTGCCCCAAGATCCCAATGACGAACCTGCAAGCGTTTTGCTCGAAAAGATTCGTCTGGAGAAAGAACGCTTGATCAAAGAGAAAAAAATCAAGCGCGACAAGAACGCATCTATCATCTACCGTGGTGAGGACAATTCCTATTATGAGAAG
>CALZJF010000040.1 GCA_945787885.1 uncultured Bacteroidales bacterium
GTGTTTCGGTTTTACTTGGATGTCTTCACGCCTCTCGCACCATATCCTTTTGTCTTTCATTCGGTCATGTAGCCCAACTACGCTCCCTCGTGAAAGACAAAAGCCTGCGGCACGATAGTCGCAAATACATCGCAAGCTAATTTTTAGAACCTACCATAAAAAATGCTCGGACTACATGACAGGCAGCGGAACGCATATCTTGTAGAATCTTGCCAGCTTGCGTACGGGCAGCGTACACAGCTCGCGAAGCCTCTTCCCCGCAAACGGATTCCCTGCGCCGTCGATTGGGGGGCTATAAACTGCCTGATGTCCTCAAACAATGCCAATGCCGTAGCCCCCAATTCTGCATTTCCGGCATCGTCATAAGTAGGTAATGAAAAACCGTCATCTGACCGTTTTCATTACCTACTTGCAAAACCAAGAATATACAGTGCCTCCGCCATGCGCGGAGCAGCGTTTCCGGACTGTTGCCCAGACCTCAGAGCTTCACCTTGATGGTGCGTGCCTTCGATTCATTGTGCAGACGGTCGAGCGAAGTGACCACATAGACGAATTTCTCCTTGCCATTCTGATAGGGCAGCTTGAACATCGTCTTGTTCGTGATGGTGAGTATGTTCTCCGTCTTTTCCAAATTGATTTTCTCGCCCTTGTGGAAGCAGTAGATGACGTACTGGCGAGCGCGGTCCATCTCGCGTTTCGCCTTCGGGGCTGTCCAGAAGAGAAAATATCCGTCCTTCATCCAAATTGCTCTGAGCTTCCGGGGTCTTTCAGGTGCTTTGTCGTCGATGAAAGGCATGGCAGGCTGCAGGGCGGGGAAGAGATGGAAGTCTTCTTGCAGTTCGTAGGCATAGTTGCCCGTGTTGTCAGCCAGTGCGGCAGAGTACCAGAAGCAGTTGCCCGCTACGCCGCGCGTGTTGCGTGCCAAGTCGATTTTCGGAGCCTGCTGGTTGCGCGTGGCGTTGTTCGGGTCGGCCGCCTTGACGCTGCGTTCCACGTCTTGCCCGATGTAGAGCGGACGTTCAGCCGCATAGTGGCCCCACCATTTCACGAGTCGCTCATAGTCGGCGGTGTTATGGCCCATCTCCCAATACACTTGAGGAATCGTGTAGTCCACCCATCCCTTGTTGATCCAGAAGAGCACGTCGGCATAGAGGTCATCGTAGTTTTGCAGGCCGCGCGTGTCGCTGCCCGGAATTTTGTCGCCCGCCTTCGCGTTATGATATATGCCGAAGGGCGAAACGCCAAACTTCACCCACGGCTTCACCTCATGAACCGTCTCATAGAGCTTTTCGATGAAGGTGTTCACGTTGTAGCGTCGCCATTCGCTGATGTCCTTGAAGCCGTTCGGGTTCTGCGCGAAGGTCTTTTGGTCAGGAATCGGGAGCCCACTGACAGGGTAAGGGTAGAAATAGTCGTCAATATGCAGGCCGTCGATATCGTATCGCCCGACGATGTCCTCTACGACGGAGCAGATGTACTGATGGTTCACCGTCTGTCCGGGGTCGAAAATCAGCAGTCCATCGTATTCGAAGAAGCGTTCCGGGCTCTTCAGGTAGGGGTGAGTGGAGGCGAGCTGCGTCGTGCCCTTGGTCTTTGCGCGGAACGGATTGATCCAAGCGTGGATTTCCATGTTGCGCTTATGGCATTGCTCTACCATCCAAGCCAGAGGGTCCCATCCGGGATTCCTGCCCTGCGTTCCGGTGAGGAATCTGCTCCAAGGTTCGTAGCTGCTCTTGTAGAGAGCGTCGGCCTCGGCCCTCACCTGAAACATGACGGCGTTGATGCCCGCAGCCTGACAAATGTTGAGATGCTGCGTGAGTCTCTGCTGCATCTGCTCCGGCGTGAGCCCCTGAAACTGCCCATTGACACACTGAATCCACGTTCCTCTAAATTCGCGTTTCGGCGTTGAGCCCAGTTGGGCTGAAGCATAGAGAATGTGGAAGAAGGCAGCGAGAAGAAGGAAAATCGTTTTTTGCATAGACACTTTTTTGCGGTTCAGCTGTTAGTTTTCGTAGGCAATGAAGGCAGGTTCTATCAATTAGTTTTCAATGTAAGGCAGTGTTTCTGTCTTGCTTGGATGTCTTCACGCCTCTCGCACCGAAGGTTTTTGTCTTTCATTCAGTCACGTAGCCCGCTACGCTCCCTCGTGAACCCCAAAAACCTGCGGCACGATAGTCGCGAACACATCGCAAGCTAATTGATAGAGCCTACCTGAAAAATCTTTTATAGTCAGACTGCCTACTTTATCTTGCCAATCGTCTGCTTGAGCTGCTCGCCCATGCCGATGGTATAGCCTTGCGATTTGAAGACGACGCGGTTGAACGTGTCGCCGATTAGGACGATGGGCAAATCGTCAGTCGCCACGAGTCCCGACGAGAGCATATCCTGTGCAAATTCGCCGTTTACATCTACGCCGAACTGCAGCGTCGAGGGCAGGTTCTTGTATTCTGCGCTGTTCTGCCTGAAGCGTTCCAGCTCATCGTTGGAGCGGAAGAGGAGCACGATGGGGCGTCCCCAAGCCTCAAGGTCAGCCCGCAGCGCCGATATGTCGTGGAGGATATGGTTTGATGGCTCATGGTTCGCGCGGATAAGTCCCGTCACGAAATATCCGCGTCCCGTTGTAGCCAGCAGACTGCGCGTCGCGCCGGCGTTGATGTCGTAGTAGGTGTTTTCAGAGTTGAAGTTGCCTATGATCTGAATGTTCGTCTCATCCTGTCGCATAGTGAGCGGCACCTCCATGCTCTGTCCGCCCTTCACGCCAAATACCTCCACGTGCGCCAGCACACTGCCGTCAGCCATGCGCGTACCACTCGTCAGGAGGTAGTCGCCCTCGTCCAGACTCACGCCTGCCTTGAAATCGTCCGCCCACGTAGCGTCTTCGGCATACTCCTGCAGGGCAGGCTGCCCGTCCTTGATGCTTGAGAGGGCGAAATGATGGTAATAGCGAGGGTTCTCCATATATTCGCGCGGCGTGAACTTCAGTGCCACGTGTCCCTGCGGCTTCACGGCATCGTCCGTGGCAGCCTTGAAGACGACGTCGCGCCAGTCAGCCTCAGCCGAAAGCTCTGCGCCGACGGATGCTCCCAGGTCGCTCGTCTCATTCCTGACGATGGCCTCCGCCTGCACAGCCTCAGGCGCATACTGCACTTTGCCAGTCACGTAGTCAATGCGCGCAGGAATGCCCATCGAGCGTGCCGCAGCCACGAAGAGGAATCCCACCGACTCGCTGTCCGTCAGCCCATAGCGGTGCGCATTTTCCGGATGTTGGCGCAGCATGGCAGGATTGTACGTGTCGTCGATGCTGATGTGCTGCGTCAGCCATTCAGCCAAGCGTTCCGGATGTTCGGCAAAGAGCTTGCGCTGCTTCTTAGAGAAAGCCTTCTGGAAATAGCTGCGCCACGGCGAGAGCATCTCGTTGGCGATGCGCGGCGAATAGATATATTTGGCAGCGAAGGCATCCGTCTTCTCCGGCAGGCGTGCGGCACGGATATGGTCGGCTACGATGTCGTAGTCAAAGTCACGCAAATCCTTGTCGCTCAGTGTGTGGAGCAGGCCGACGACATCGCATTTCCTAAATTCGCGCAGCAGGCGGAAGAGGTTGGCATAGTTGCCGCGGCTCTTCTCTACGAGCGGCCGGACGACGTCATAGTCGTAGCCCGTCTCTTCGCAGAACCGGCGCGTGTCCGCCTCGTTCGGGAAGGTGGCCACGTAGGCATTTCTGATGCTGTCCTCGCGCGCCTTGCACGCCTCATTGTCCGCTGCCTGCTCCGGACTGACGTAGGGCAGGTTGTCATGGCCTGCAGGGGGCGTGAGGTCAAAGTTTGCCGCATAGCGTTCTCCGCCTTGGTGTTCGAGCACGATGGTGGCGTCCTGCGTTCCGGCCGTCAGTTTTTGGAAACCGTAGCGGCCGTCCTTGCTCGCCCATACCATCATGTCGCCCTTACCCGTCAGGATGGAGCATTTGCCCTGCGCGTCGGAGGTCTGCTTCACGGCGGAGTAGAACTCGCCGTAGTTGTAAATCTTGAAATGCACATTGGCTCCGCCGACGGGCTTGCCGTCCACGTCCACCACCTTCACGGCCGAGCGGGCGGTTTGGGCATAGTTTCCCGTCACGTTGATTTCGCAGAAGATGCTTTGCTGCTCAATCTTGTCTTCCGGCCCATCGTATTTTCCATATACCTTCGTGTGCATCAGCATGCCGCGGCTGGCGGGCTGATTGAACCATCCGAGGTTGAGCACGGGCTCAGGCTCGCAGGCCCCGAGGAAATACCATCCTGCGCCCTGCGGCCCATCGTTCACCCATACTTCCACCCATGCGTGGTTGTCATCCGTATGCGCCCACCGCGGAGTATATACCTGGCGGGCGGGGATGCCGATGGCGCGGAAGGCGGCCACGCCGAACGTCGATTCCTCGCCGCAGCGCCCCGTGGCGGTGCGTATGGAAGCCATCGGGCTGGAGGTGCGGCTGTCAGAAGGTTTGTAGGTGACGTGTTCGTGACACCAGCGGTTCGTCTCGATGACCGCCTGCGTCATGCCCAGTCCCTTCACGCGTTCTTTCAGTTCCTCATAGTACGTCGTGCGGAAGGCATCCAGATTCTCGTTGTTCACGCGAATCGGCAACACGAAGTGCAGCCATTCGCGGTCAGGCACGATGTTTCCCCATGCCATCTCCTTCCGCGCCCGCACGGCGCAGGCGGCCTGTTCGGCAAAATACTCTGGTGAATAGTCTGTCCAGTCGGGCGTTGCCATGTAGGCATATAGGAATTCCAGCGCGCGGCGTGTCTCGTCGTCCTTTGCCTGAGCCAGGGCGCGTTCGGCCGACTGGCATTTCGTCTTCGCCTGACGGCTGACGAGGTCTTGATGAATTTCTTCGGGAGTCTGGCCCATGATGTTGCAGGGAAATCCGTAGAGCAGGGCTGCAACGGCGAATGCGCTGATGGGGCGGAAAAGGTGTTTCATAGAGATTTTTTAAGATGCTTCTTTGTAGGGATGTGTGGGGGATTCGTCTGCCTTGACAGTGAATCCGCGTGTTGGGGCAGCATGGCCCCACGGTGTTCTGACGGCAAATTTACGATTTTTTCACTGTTTTGCTCACTTCCCTTCCCTGAAAATCATCAAATTAGTGGGCAATCTGGAGGAGTTTTATGCCTGAACGCCCTGTTTCGAGGCTGGTTTGGGGGTTGAAGTCAGGGGATGGAGCTGATAGGCCAGGGGCCATGTGGCTGTTTTCAGGGCTGAAACCTGCTCCAAGGCGAGTGGGCAGACGTTCAATCCATAGTCGTCCCTGCCTCGCTTGCCATGAAAATCATTTCGCTTCCCTGCATCCTTCGCCGCAATCCCATCGTTCGCGGGCTTGCGCCCCCCCGTCCTCCGCCTTCTTGCACAGGGCTTTGCGCGCGGGCTGCATGGCGCACAGGCGTGCTTCGGCAGGCCCACGCTGATTTTCGTCAGGGCTTTTCGTCGCCATGTGGCCATTTTGAGGGGCAAGAATGATGACTTTTGGGGTGTAAAATGATGACTTTCAGGGTGAAAAATGACGACTTTCAGGGTGGAAAATGATGACTTTCAGGGTGGAAAGCGATTACTTCGCAGGCGGCAGCTCTGACGTGCGGTTGCAAAGCTCAGGAATCTCCGTCAGTCTGGCTATGGCGGCAGCCCGAAACCGCAGTCGGCCACGCCGGAGCCCATGGGCCTTCGTGTTGCGGCAAGCAGGCAGTGAGAGCCATTCCACATCCCCCGTTCGGCAACTGCCGTTGAAGGATTTTTCAGATTGGCAGGCCATGAAAAACTGCTGTGCAGGCAATGAAAATCATTCTGCCCCTCCAAAACGCGCATTGTTTGCCAACTGAAGGCTGAAAATGCCGTGGCAGCCCTCTTTTTCATCGCAAAACTTGCGCATATACTCCCTTCAATGCTATATTTGCACACAGAAAAAACATCATCCACCAACAAAAATCTTAAATCCAAATCATGAAACACAATCGACATTTCCTGCTGGTCTCCCTGGCCTTGTCGTCCTTAGCCCTGCAGGCGCAGGAGCTGAAGCAAGACTATATAGCATGGGGAACCTCCAGCACTGAGTTCGGACAGACGCTCACCGACTGGCAACCGGGCCAGCAAGTGAGCGAAGACGACAACTTCTTTATATCGCGCGTGAAGCCTCGGCAGCATTTCCGCAATGCCGCCACGCAGGTGCGCTCTGACATCACGGCTGCCAACGACAAGAAGCTCCTGGCATGGATTCCCGTCAATTCCTCTGACAAGAACGCCCTTCCAGATGGCGTCTTCGACTCTGAAGTCTTCTCGCTCTGGCCGTATGTGACGCACTGGGGCAACTGGACTGCGCCCCTCGGCCGCGTGCCCGGAGGCTTCCTCGATGTCGCGCATAAGAACGGCGTAACGGTATCGTCCGTTGCCAGCATTCCCTACGGTGCCATCAACGGTACGCCGCAGTGGATTGATGCGCTGAACAAGATGATGGAAGCTGGCCCCGAAAAGGCTGCGCAGTTCCTGCGCTATTACGGCGTAGATGGCCTGGGCTACAACTCTGAGTTTACCGGTCAGGCCTCCCTCTGCAAGAATCTGCAAACCTTCCACGAAAGCCTCGTGAAGACGGCACGCAAGGACAATCCCAACTTTGAGAACGTCTGGTACGACGGCACGAACGACACGGGCGGATGTACCTTCGACCGCGGACTCTCTACGCACAACGATGATACCTTCGGCGATGGCGAACACGAGCGCACGTCGCTCTTCCTCAACTACAACTGGAACAAGACGAGCCTGCTCTCCAATTCCGTGACGTATGCCGAGAAAATCGGGCGCGACCCGCTCGACCTCTACGCCGGCGTAAACATGCAGGGCGCAGAGCCCGGTTCAAACAGCTGGCCCCTGCTCAAGGACTATCGCCTCTCCATCGGACTCTGGGGCGCACACAGCCAGAATATGTTCTGGGAAAGCCGTGGCGAAAAGGGAAGCGACCCTGCCGTGAAGCAGCGCACCTATATGCTCCGCACCGAACGCTACTTCACCGGAGGTTCGCGCAATCCCGTGACGTGCCCGGATGTGACGAGTTCGATGAAATACAATGCCGACAATTTCAACTTCCACGGCATGTCGTCGTTCATGACTGCGCGCAGCGCCCTGAAGTGGGACCTCGCGGAGGAACCCTTTGTCAGCCATTTCAATCTCGGTAACGGCCAGTACTTCAACTGGAACGGCGTGCGCCAGAACGATTGCAGCTGGTACAACATCGGCGTGCAGGACTATCTCCCGACGTGGCGTTGGTGGTTCGCCAAGAGCCTGCTCGGCCGCACTCCCGCCGATGTGCCCGCAGCCGGACTCGATGCCGAGTTCTCTTGGGATGAGGCCTATATGGGCGGATCATCGCTCCGCGTGTTCGGAACGACGCAGGCAGACGAATATCTCCACCTCTTCAAGACGGAATATCTGCTGAAGGCGGGCGACGTCATCACCGTGCGCTATAAGCTGAAGAGTGGCACCGCGCAGTTCGGCCTTGCGCTGACCACCGTCGGCGCAGAGAGCGTGGCCGTCGCGCCTGACAAGTTCCGGCTGACGGACGATGCGCAGCTGGCCGACGAAGACACCTGGGAAGAGCGCAGCTTCACCGTCGGGGCCGAACTCGATGGCAAGAGCCTCGCACTCGTAGCCCTGCATTTCGAAAAGGCTGCGGATGCGGATATTTACCTTGGCGAATTTTCCATCCTGCGAGGCACGACCGCCACGCCCGCAGCTCCCGTGGTGAGCACGACGAAGCTCCTCGCCTACAGCGCAAAGGGAGTGGACGGCAAGATCATCTTCAACATGCCGAACGACAAGCCTGCCGGCGAGCCCTGCTATAACCTCGATGTGCAGACCTCGCTCTTCAAGCTCTACGCCCAGCAGAAGGGGTGCGACCCCATACTCATGGGCGTCACCACCTCGTGGGCGGGCATGTACTACTCCGTCCCCCTCGACTTCAACGCTGCTTCGCAGGACGTTCGCTTCGGCGTTTCCGCGCTCTCGCTCGACCGCAAGATCGAATCGGCCATCGTCTGGGGCGACTATCAGGCTGCCACGGGCTACATCTTCAACGATGACGTGCAGATCAGCAAGACGACCATCAAGCCCGGCGAAGCGTTCACCATGTCGTTCGTCGATCCCAAGCATGAAGACGCCACTTGGCAGCTCGTGGACATGAAGGGCAAGGTGGTCTATGAGGGACAGGGCCACACCATCGAGGTGGCCGACGGCCTGACCGAAGTGGGAAGCTACGACCTCGTACTCAACGGCCCTGCCTACGATGCCGCCGGCAAGGAGCGTCCCACGCAGAAACGCTCGTTCAGCAGTTTCGTGCAAATCACCGGCACGGGCATCGGTGCCCTCCCTGAAATCTATACGCTCACTGCCAATGCGCAGGAGGCGGACGTGACGGTAGAGCTGGGCGACGTGGTCGATATGGCCTACACCGGACGTTATGCCGACGGTTCTGGCTCGCAGGGCGTTGACCTCGGCGAGCAGCGGTTCGGCGCACAGTGTTCTGACCTCGGCGTGACGGGGCGTAAGTCGTTCTCCGTATCCTGCTGGATGAAAATCAACAAGCTGACCGGACTGACGCAGCTCATCGGTGTCGCCAACAAGAAAGACAATTGGCCCAAGACGGACTGGGGCTGGCTGTGGTCGAACATTGCCGATGACGGTTCGATAGAATGCTATACCTTCCGCGGCACCGACGCTACGCAGAACAAGGAGTTGCAGTACAAGTATGCCGACACACGCATACCCGTGGGCAATTGGGTACACCTCGCCTACACCTTCGACTGGAACAGCGCAGGCAAGTTCCGCTCTGACTTCTACGTCAATGGCGTGCGCCAGAAGATTACGGGATGGGCTCGCAGCGGCGGCTCCCTGCAGACGGGCGAACCGGGCTATGAGGCGGACGTTTACGCCATTACCGCCGGCCAGGTGATAGCCTTCGGCGGCGATGCACACGGACGTGGCGGCATCGACGGCGTGATTGACAACATGGTCGTATGGGATGGTGTCCTCACCGAAGAGCAGGTGAAGGCATCTATGGGCGATATCAATCCCGCCGCACTGCCCTCGAACGTCCTGGCATACTGGGATTTGGAGAAGGAGGCTGACGCAGAAGGTGCCTTCCTCTCCGTAGGCGCGAAGGCGAACGTCAAGGCCGGCCTGCACAGCTATGCTGCCGTGGGCGGCGAGGGCCAGGGCGAGTTCCGGTGGCTGCTCCCCGAATATACTTCCGGCTGCCCATTCGTCAGCGGAACCGCCTATCCCGTTGTCACCCTCCCCACTTGGAAGGCGAGCAAGGGCGTGGTTTCCGATGCCGTCGGCAATGGCGAGGCTGGCAGCGCGAAGGTGAAGTATGGAAAGGCAGGCGATTACAGCGTGACGCTCACGCTCTCCAACTCTCTGGGTGCTGACAGCCGCACGTTCCGCGTCATCCACGTGGGCGAGAGCGATGGCATCCGGGCAGCTTCGGGCAGCGACACGCAGGCGTATGCCGTGGAGGGTGCCGCCATCGTAGAGTTCGGATCCGCAGGTTCGTATGCCGTTCGCGTCTATGGTGCTGACGGTCGTCTCGTGGCATCACAGTCGCGCACGGTTCAGGGTGGTGAACGAATGCAGATCAGCCTTGCTGCTCCCGGAGCCTACATTGTGAAGGTGCAGAAAGACGGAGTAGATGTGCGCAACGTCAAGCTCCTGAACAGATAATCCCCCTCCTCTCTTGGCTTTGGCAGCTGAGGGATTGGCATAAACATAGCAGGGACAACCCTCCGTGCGGCTGTTGCAGTCGCCGGCAGGGTTGTCCCTGTTGTGTTTATGAAGTAGGTGTGCAAGGATTCTGTAAGCAATTCTGTACACCTGTTTGTCTGCTTATTACTTTGCTTGTTATTCTGCAGAATTTCATGATTCGTTAGAATTTCAGCGTCATGCCCCCCGTCAGCCAAATGCCGGGCTGGGGGATATAGGAGAAGTCGTGGTACGACGCATTGAGGACATTGTCGGCATCGGCGTAGAGGGAGAAGCGGCGGCCCTCCCACGTGAGGCGGGCATCGAGCAGGCCGTAGCTCTCGTTGCCGCTGCCCGTGCGGTCGCTCCAACGGTAGGACAGGGCCAGCGCCATGCGGCCGCTGCGCCAGTCGGCATGGCGGCGATGCTGCGGAGCATGGCGGCGGAAGAGCGTGGCATCGGCGGTGACCACCCATTTCTGGCGGACAATCTCCATGGCATATTTGCTCGCCACGATGGCACGCGAGCGGCTGATGGACTGGTCAGTCCAAGCATATTGCACCGCCACCTTGCGGAGCGGGAAGGCATTGCCCCAGAGGCGCTGCGGATGGAATGCCGCTTGCAGGCGTATGCCATAGTGCTCCATGGTGTAGTTGCCGCTGCGGTAGGTCCATTCGGCGGCGGGGAGCGGTGAGCCGTCGGGGGCAAGCGCCTCGTCGGCATAGACCACCCAGTCTATCATGTCCGTCTTGTGGCTATAGAAAACGCCGGCGTCGGCAGCGAATGCCCCGGCAGCGTATGCTCCCTTCAGGCTGACGTCGTTCGTGCGCTCAGGCTTCAGGCTCCGCGTGCCCTCAATGCCCGTGCCGCTGTAGTAGAGGTCGGTGAAGGTGGGCATTCGGAGTCCCATGTTCCATGAAGCATAGACAGCCCACCCCGTGCCGCTATGCCATGCGGCATCGACGCCGGGATAGAAGCGCCAGTGGGAATCGAGCGCGGTGTTCATGTTTGCCAGTACGCCCGCCGAGAGCGTCCAATGGTCAAGGATGAGATTGTGCTCCAGATGCGCAGAGAAGTTCGTGCGTCCGGCAGCAAACTTATAGTAGCGGGGAGCATCGGCCTCAATGCCCGTGCCGCCCGTGGTGTGCGAGCGTCCGCCGACGGGCTCCCATTCTGACTCTTCGAGAGGGTCGCCGAGCTTGGTGGATAGGATGCCCTCATGGCGCATCTCTGCCCCGAATGCCGTGCGGCCTGTCGCCCACTCCAGCCAATTGTCGATGCCGAGGGCGTACGTGTCGGCGCGGTGGAAATTCTCGCCCGCCGGACTGCCTTTATGCCACTGATAGTGGTCGTACCAGCGATTCCAGCTGACGCTTGGCAGGATGTGCAGCCGTCCTGCCGTGGCGTTCAGGCGCAATGCCCCCATCCAGCGTTCGTTGCTCTCCCACTGGTCGCGGCTGGCACTGCCATAAAACGTGTTGGCTTCGAAAGGTTTGAAGGAATATCCCAGTTGGGCATCAATTTTCGCGCCGCTGCGCGTGGCGATGCTTCCCTGGCAGAAGACGCGTGCCGATTGGAACGCACTGTTGTCCGTAGCCCCATCGCTACGTGAAAAGCCTCCGCTGAGGTGTCCGACGGCACGCCCGATGGCTCCTGACAGACGTGCGCCGGCATCGGCATATCCATACATGCCGCCCGCCGCCTGAAGAAGAACGCCTCTGCGCTCCTGCCGCGTGACGATGTTGATGACGCCGGTGAATGCAGTTGTGCCGCAACTGCGTGCTGCCGCTCCCTCCAGCACCTCCACGCGCTCGATGTCGTCGGCTGAGAGGGGAAAGTCGGCAGTGAGATGCCCCGTGTGGGGCGAGGTGATGTTGATGCCGTTGAGCAGGATGGTGACTTGGTCGAAGGTGCCGCCTCCCACGCTGATGTCGGTCTGTACGCCGTGCGGCCCGCGCTGCCGGACATCTACGGCAGCACAGAGTTTGACAATGTCGTTGATAGTGCGTGCGCCCGCCGCCGCGATGTCGTTGCGGGTGAAGCACGTGACGAGTCGTGCCGCCATCTCTGCCGGCAGTGGGGCGTGCTGAGCGACGACGGCGGCTTCGCCGAGTGCGACGGCGTCGTCTGCCAGAGCCGTGCTGTCAGACGGGGTGGATGTTGCCGCACTGCCCATCTTGCCAGCCTGCTGCGCGGCGGAAGCCTGGGCAGCGGCAGCAACGGCGAGCGTGGCCACCGACAGCACACCGACCTTCACCTCCTGACCCATGACTGCGAAGAGCGACCAGCGCTTGCAGGCGAAATGGCGGAACACGAAGGCGGAATGCCCCTTACGAAAGTTTTTACGCTTCATAAAGTTTTTGATGTATGAATAAAGGTAGGTGCTATAAATTAGTTTTCAATGTAAGGCAGTGTTTCTGTCTTACTTGGATGCCTTCACGCCTCTCGCACCGTAGGTTTTTGTCTTTCATTCAGTCACGTAGCCCGCTACGCTCCCTCGTGAAAAACAAAAACCTACGGCACGATAGTCGCAAATACATCGCAAGCTAATTTATAGAACCTACCTAAAATGAATAAAGGTGGGCGTGGGCTGTCTGTCGTGCCCCGCCCGAGAAGAAAAAGAGATAGGGGGATGGCGTGCATCTCCCTGTGCAATCAGCGTGGGGGGATGGGTGAACAGCGCGTGGGGGATAGGTAAAATGCGCGTGGGGATAAAGACGGGAGTGGCATGAATCCTCCTGCGGCCGCCGCCGCGAGAGCATGGCGAAGAGGCTCATGGCGGGATTGGAGCAGGGTGGGGGGAATGCCGTGAAATTGTATGGCGCACGCGTTAATTCGTGGTGTTCACGGCGCAAAGTTAGTGATTTTCAGCTATTTTTCAGGCTTGAACGTGAAAAAATGCCTATCTTTGCCCATGTGCGTCCTTGACGGAGGGCCTTTCATGCGGCTATTTGCAAAGGCGGATGAACGGCTTTTCGGGGGCGCAGCAGGCACTTTTCAGCCTGATTTTCACTGATTATTACTTAACTTAGCAAGAAGAAAAATCCTGAACGCCATTCTATCATGGGTTTACTCCTGTTCTACATTATCTTTTGTCTGTCCGTTTCCTGCATGTGCAGTGTGCTTGAAGCCGTTCTGCTGAGTACGACGGTGTCGTTTGCTGCCCAGAAGGAAGAAGAGGGCCATCGTATAGCCAGCGTGCTGAAGCGCTACAAGGCCGACATTGACCGTCCGATAGCCGCCATCCTCTCGCTGAACACCATAGCCAACACGATGGGTGCGGCCGCGGTGGGCGCACAGGCGGCGCAAGTGTTTGGCAGCTACGTCGTGGGCTATGTGTCGGCAGGCCTGACCGTGGGCATCCTCATCTTTTCGGAAATCATCCCGAAGACCATCGGTTCCACCTATTGGCGCAGCTTGGCTTTGGGAGCCACGCGCATCATACGCGTGCTCATCGTCATCACCTTCCCCATGGTGTGGATTTCGGAGCGCATCACCTCCATCATTGGCAAAAACCGTGCGCCGCAGGCGGTGAGCAGGGAAGAGGTGAGCGCGATGGTGAGCGTGGGAGTGGAAGAGGGAGTGTTCAAAGCCAAGGAGAGGAAGATTATCCAGTCGTTCCTCAAGCTCGACGAGCTTCATGCTGAAGACATCATGACGCCCTCGACCGTCGTGGCCTCTGCCATTGAGACGATGACGCTCCGCGAATTTTATGAAGCCGACGACGAGGAATTCCATTCCTATAGCCGCATACCCATCTACGATGCCGATGAGGAATACATCAAGGGCTACGTGCTGCGCTCGGAAGTGCTCGACAACCTCTCTGACGACCGTTTCAAGCTGAGGCTCGGCGAACTGATGCGCCCGATACTGACGTTTCAGGAATCAGTGAGCGTGAGCACGATATGGGAGAAGATGCTCGCCACGAAGGAGCACATATCCGTCATCATTGACGAGTATGGCTCGATGCGCGGTATCGTCACGATGGAAGACGTCATCGAGACGATGCTCGGCGTGGAAATCGTGGACGAGAGCGACGAAGCAGTGAATATGCAGGACATGGCTCGCGAAAAATGGGAGCAGCAGCAGAAGCACCAAGAGAACTTTGCGGAGATGGCGGACACGGAGGAGCCGGCTCCCGATGCAAACAAAGCCTAAAATCCGCCGTCTCAGCGCGTTGAGTATATTAAAAAAGGTTATAATCGCCAAACTTGCCATCGACAAGTTTGGCGATTTTTTCTGCATTTCGTATATTTGCACTCGATAAACCATATTACTATGCGTCATTTCCTGCGATTCCTTACCACTATTTTAGGAGTCATCACTTGTTGTTCCTGTAGTTCTGAATATAAGATTGACGGCTCATCGTCCATATCCGGTCTTGACGGTCAGAAACTTTATCTGCGATTGACCACGAACGGAGAGGTGCATAATGTCTGCCTCGACTCTTGCGAGGTGATACACGGCTGCTTCAACTTCAGCGGTGCAGTGGATAGTGTGGCCATGGTGGAGCTTTATATGGGCAATTATCCCATGATGCCCGTGGTCCTCGAGAACGGCAACCTGTTCGTGCAGATGGACAATGTGCTGCAGACCGTGACGGGCGGACCGCTGAACGACCGCCTGAATGAATTTCTCACTCAGCACACGCGATTGGAAAACGACTTGTGGGATCTGGACCGTCGCGCCAGATATATGATTTATGAAGGGAAGAGCACGGAGGCGATTATCTTGAGCATCGACCCCTTGCGTCGCGACATTCTGAAGAAAATGCAGGAGTTGGAGGTGAATTTCGTGAAGGAGAACTATGACAACCCCCTTGGTCCGGGCTATTTCATCCGAATGTTTAATAACGACACGCGCGATGCCTCTGACGAAATGGTGCGCGATATAGTCTGCAACGCTACGCCTTCCTTCCTCTCGCATCCCTTCGTGCAGCGTATCATTGGCGAGCGCGGCATGGACTTGGCACGTCTGCTCCGCGATTCCACCCGGCATCCGCGAGCCGTCAGACGCACTGTGCCCGACTCGCTGAAGCGGTCGAGACGCCGCGAGCGGTATCAACTCTGCGAATAGGCGCAGGCGAGAGAGAGAGCATGAGGCTTTGGCTGAAGCTCATGTCGGCTTGCTACGAAGAAAAAAACATCCGAGGTTTTCCTGCAAAACCTCGGATGTTTTCGTATGGAGCTTCGGAAGTTTTCGTGTAGGACTTCGGAAGTTTTCGTATAGGACTTCGGATGGGTGTATAAGCCGCTCAGTATTGCAGGCTCGTTTGTATGGCATTTGAGCGTAGAACGCAAAAAAAATGGAATGCTCTCGTCTCACGACGAAAACATTCCCTCACAGAACTTATATAGAGATGAAAAAACTATCCGTATGAATCAGGAAGCATTAAGACTTGTTTCTGATTTATTGATGTTGCAAAGTTAGGAGTTTCTGACTTTTCCTCCAAATTTTATGGAAAGAAAATATAAAAAAGGTTAGAGAAAAGATGGTTTTCCATGGATTTTGCTATCGAACACCCCCGTTTCTCGCTTTGTTGAGATGGATTCCATCGTCGGCGAGGGCTATTTTTCGGTCTTTGTAGAGCGTGCCGACGGCGCGTTTGAAGGTTTTCTTCGACACTCCGAAGCGCTCGTTGATGGCTTCAGAGGGCGAAGCGTCCGTGAAGGGGAGGAAACCTCCAGCCTCCCGGAGCTCATCGTAGAGCTGCGAGGCGAAATCGCGGAATCTGCCTTTCCCGATGCGTTGCAGTGCCATGTCCAAGCGCCCGTCGTCTCGCGTTTTTACCACCGTTGCTCGCAGGCGGTCGCCCGTTCGAGGCTCTTCGCCGTAAAGCTCATCGTTGTAGATAAGTCCGGCATGGCGGTTATTGACAATGACCTTCAGCCCCAGCGCGCTGCGTTGCCAAATGAGGATTTCTGCCTCCTTGCCGCGATAGTACGTGCTGCGCGGAGCCGGCGCGAGATAGCGATCTATCTTCGCCGTGCCTACGATGCGGTGCGTCTCCTCATCTATATATATATAGACGATATACGACTTGCCCTGCTCCATCGTCATTTTCTGTTCGCGGAAGGGCACGAAGAGATCTTTCATCACGCCCCAATTCATGAAGGCGCCATATTGGTTCACCCAGCTGACTTGCAGAAAGGCGAAGTCGCCCACCGTGGCGAGCGGCGTTTCGAGTGTTGCCACGAGGCGTTCCTGCTGGTCGAGATAGACGAAGACCCTTACGGAATCGCCGGGGCGCATGGACTTTTCGACGTAGTTCTTGGGGAGGAGAATCTCGCCCACTTCGCCGCCATCGAGGTAAGCGCCGTGCTCCGTGAAGCGTTGTATGACGAGTGTGTTGTAGTTGCCTAATTGAATCATGGAGGAAATAGGTGTTTCAGGAGATGAAAAGAGGGGAGTGGGGCAGCGGTCAAGCCTCGGCTGTGGCAGTGTCATCTGCGAGGGCAGCGTTTGCACCTTCTTCGACTTCAGGTTCAAGGATTTTTCCATCGACGATGTGTATGCAGCGGTCGGTCAGGCGAGCTAGTTCGTTGTCGTGCGTGACGATGACGAAGGTCTGTCCGAAGCGGTCGCGGAGGTCGAAGAAGAGTTGGTGAAGCTCCGCCTTGTTGTGGCTGTCGAGCGAACCAGAGGGCTCATCGGCAAAAATCACATCAGGCTCGTTCATCAAGGCGCGTGCCACAGCCACTCTTTGCTTCTCGCCGCCCGAGAGTTGCGAGGGCTTATGGTCGGCGCGTTCAGCCAGACCCATGAATTTCAGGAGTTCCAGTGCCCGTTCGCGTGTGGCGCGCTGTTTGCGTCCGGCTATCATGGCAGGAATCATCACGTTTTCGAGTGCTGAAAACTCCGGCAAGAGCTGGTGAAACTGAAAGACGAAGCCCAGATGCTCATTGCGGAATCGTGCAATCTCCTTGGCAGAGAGGGTGCTGATGTCAGTGCCAGCTATGCGCAGGCTACCCGCATCGGGGCGATAGAGTGTGCCCATGACTTGCAGGAGTGTGGTTTTGCCCGCTCCTGATGGTCCGACGATGCTCACCACTTCGCCGCGCGAGATGTGGAGGTCGATTCCTTTCAGTACTTCAAGCGTACCGAAGGACTTGTGTATGTTGCTGATGTGTATCATATGGTGGATGCTTTGTTGATGTCTGCCGCCGGTCTTAATTTGGCAATGAAACTAATCTTCATTACCTGATTGTTCTTATTTCTGTTCTAAGGCAATGCCCGCACGAAACTCTGCCGATGATGAAGAGCCTGCGCCGACGCGCGCTGGCACAATGACCATGATGCTGCGTGCAGAGAAATGGCGTTCGAGCTGTTCTGGCACATGGTTGTGATAGTTGTGGCGCCACGGCGTACCCTTCTGAGCGAGGATGAAAGCTATGAGATGGTCGCTGCGCATACGATGGGCAATGCTGGTGAAGTCATGCCAACTGTTGTATTCTATATATTCCGCCTCTACGGGATATTTCCCCTCCGTCCAGAATTTCTTGATGGCTTCGAGCGTTCCGGGACGGCTATAGACCGACACCCGCGCACAAATCTGCTGCGCCATGATGCCCATGCGGTGTACCCACTGGCGGAATCCCGGGTCGTGCTGTCCGCGCGAGGGGGCCACGATGTGTATGCGGCGAATGGTATAGATAGGCACCACCGACCGATAGATGATGACCTGCTGCAGCACCGACGTGACGAGGTCTTCGGTGAAGCGGCCGAAGAAGAGGTCAGTGATTTTCTCTTTTTGGTGAAGGCCGATGAGGATGTCCGTTGCTTCGTGCTCCCGTGCCGCATACGAAATGCCCGTGACGGGGTTTACGCTCCATCGGCAGTGCGTCTGCATCCTGACGTTCGCCGCGGCACACGTCTTCGCGGCAAAGTCTAAATTCTTCTGCCCCTTGGCGCGGCTGTCAGGGTCGTCATCGAGAATGACGCTCACCGCTGTGAGGCTGCCCCGGTTCGGCGTGCGCAGCATGAGGGCCATCTGTGCCAGCGCCACCACATTCTTCGGATTGCGCAGGGCGAGCATGATGTTGTCGTTCGCTTCATTGGGCGGTGTCGCTGCCTCCATCTCTCCAGCAAGGGCAATGGAGCGAGCTGCATGGTCAGTGGCTACGGAAGAGATGATGCACGAGGCGAGGATGAGAAACATGGCAGCATTGAGCACCTCGTCGCCCAATAGCCGGCTGCCATCGGGGAGGATGATTTCGTAGCCCACGAGTACGATGGCGAGCGTGGCGGCAGCGCGAGCACTGCTCAGGCCAAACATTAGCCGGCGCTCGGAGGCTGAGAGGCGGAAAATCTGTTGGAATACCCATGCTCCCAGCAGCTTGCCGCCCGTACCACACAGTATCATCACGGCGGCAACTGTCAGGACGCCGAGGTCAGTGAACGCTGAGATGCTGATGAGCATGCCGACGCCAATCAGAAAATAAGGGATGAAAAGGGCATTGCCCACAAATTCAAGATGGCTCATCAATGGTCCGCCGGGAGGAATCTCGCGGTTCAGCACCAAGCCCACCAAGAAGGCACCGAGGATTCCCTCCATGCCGACAATCTCCATCATCCCACTCCCCAAGAACACCAAGCTCATGATGAAGATATACTGCAGCACGCTGTCGCCATACCTGCGAAAAAAACGGCGGGCTATGTAGGGAAATGTCAGCACGATAATCAACGCCAGTCCTCCCACCTTCAGCAGCAAGAGCACGAGTCCGCTCCAGCCCTGACTCCCCTCCTTATACAGACCTCCGACGACGGCAAGCAGAAAGAGCGTAAGCGTCACTGCCACCATCGTTCCCCCCACGGCAATGTTCACCGCGCGATGTTTCGAGATGCCCAAACGCATCACCGTGGGATACGTAATGAGCGTATGGGAAGCATACATGGCCGCCATCAGGACGGAGGCGGGGAGGATGTAGCCCAGCAGCCAATGGTTCATGGCAACGCCCAGGCACATCGGAATGCCGAACGAAATCAGGCCGTATGCCAAAGCCTTGTCGCGCTGTTTCCGCACATCTTGAATGTTCATCTCCAAGGCGGCAAGAAACATGATGTAGAGCAGTCCCACCTTGCCGAATATGGCAAACGAGCTGTCGCGCTCCAAGAGATGAAGCCCATGCGGTCCAATGACGATGCCCGCCGTTATCATGCCGATAATGGAGGGTATGCGGAGCCGTTCGAGGATCATCGGTGCGAAGAGAATGACGCTCAGCACGACGAAGAAAATCCACGTGGGGTCAGTGATGGGCAGTGGGAAATGAAACATTGGCGTGTTGTTTCGAAAGCAATTTCGCTGCAAAGGAACAAAAAAACTTTGGAACATTCTCAACTTGTGCGCTGAAAGTTATACTTTTGTAGGCAAATGTCGCCAGTCCTCACTCGTAGAGTGGTGCCGAAAAAGCCATCGTTTTGCGCATTGCTCTGTGTGGCAGGACGACACGCACACAGCACGAATTTTCCAACATGTAGGATGTCCGCCTGACGGCCACTGCCGTTTCCGCATCGTACAGCCGTGTTTCTCCCTCTGGCAACGGTTTTCCCCGCTTGCCCTATCATGATCCGCAGAAGAAGGGGAAGCCCGCGGGGCAGACCGATGGCAGGCATCCACACAAAAACCCAAACAGACCCTCTTATGAATATTGCTATTGTCGGCGCAAGTGGCGCCGTTGGTCAGGAGTTCCTCCGTGTTCTCGCCGAGCGCAACTTCCCCATCGATGAATTGCGCCTCTTCGGTTCCAGCCGCTCTGCTGGCACCGCCTACACCTTCCGTGGCCGCGAATACACGGTGCGCGAACTCGTACACGGCACAGACGACTTCCGCGGCATCGACATCGCCTTCACCTCTGCCGGAGGTGGAACTGCCCGCGACTATGCCGAAGACATCACGCGCTACGGAGCCGTCATGATCGACAACTCCAGTGCCTTCCGCATGGACGAAGATGTGCCCCTCGTCGTGCCAGAGTGCAATGCTGCCGATGCCCTGAATCGTCCGCGCGGCATCATTGCCAACCCTAACTGCACGACTATCATGATGGTCGTGGCACTGCAGGCTTTGGAGAATATCTCCCACATCCGCCGCATCCACGTGGCATCCTATCAGGCAGCCTCCGGTGCCGGAGCCGCTGCCATGGCAGAGCTTTATGAGCAGTATCGCCAGATTCTCGCCGGCGAACCCGTCACGGTCGAGAAGTTTGCCCATCAGCTTGCCTTCAACGTCATCCCGCAGATCGATGTCTTCACTGACAACGGCTATACGAAGGAGGAGATGAAGATGTACAACGAGACGAAGAAAATCATGCACACCGATGCCGATGTCAGTGCCACATGCGTGCGTGTCCCCTCGCTCCGTTGCCACAGCGAAGCCATCTGGGCAGAGACGGAAGAGCCCGTCAGCGTTGAGCAGTTCCACGAGGCCGTGCGCAAGGGGCAGGGCCTGAAACTTCAGGACGACCCTGCCAAGGGCGAATACCCCATGCCCCTCTTCCTCGAAAGTTGCGACGATGTCTATGTGGGCCGTGTCCGCAAGGACTTGGCAAACCCCAACGGCATCACCTTCTGGATTGTCAGCGACCAGATCAAGAAGGGCGCAGCTCTCAATGCCGTACAGATAGCCGAATGGCTCATTCAGAACGACCCGAAGTTCGTCGAATAAGCCATACCCCCATATACAGATCATGCGGTAGTCCGAAACCGGGAATGGAAATTCCTCCTTCCGGATTACCGCCTTTTTCTATCCTTACGGCGAGTTGCACGCCGGTTTCCACCGTTACTCACTACCAACCCCCCAAACCCCTTTAACCCATGTCTGCACGACTGCTGTGGGTGGATGATGAGATTGACCTGCTCAAAGCCCACCGAATCTTTCTGGAAAAGCGCGGCTATGAGGTTGCCACAGCCTCCAATGGCCGCGATGCCATCGAAACATGCCGCCGCGAAGCCTTCGACCTCGTGCTCCTCGACGAAAATATGCCCGGCCTCTCAGGACTGGAGACGCTGGCAGGCATCAAAGACCTTCACCCCAACCTTCCCGTTGTCATGGTGACGAAGAACGAGGCTGAAGACATCATGGACCAAGCCATCGGCAGCCAAATAGCCGACTATCTGCTGAAGCCCGTCAATCCGATGCAGATTCTCCTCACGCTGAAGAAGAATATCCATCAGCGCGAAATCGTGCAGGAGATTACCACCACGGGCTATCGTCAGGAGTTCGGCCGCATAGCCATGATGGCCGACGAGGCAGCCGATGCCGACGCCTGGAAGGAGCTCTATCGGCGCATCGTGCGTTGGGAGCTGCAGCTCGAAGAGACTGCCGACGAAGCCCTCTCCGACATGCTCCGGCAGCAGAAGGAAGAGGCCAACCTGAGCTTCGGCAAATACATCCGCAAGCACTATGAGGGCTGGACGGCAGACCGCGAGGGCAGTCCGGTGCTCTCCCCCGACGTCTTCAAGCGCTGCGTCTTCCCGAAGCTCTCCGCCGGACGCCGTGTGACGCTCCTCGTCCTCGACAATTTCCGCTACGACCAGTGGCGCATCCTCTCGCAGGAACTGGCAGACGACTTCGATGTGGAGGAAGACCTCTATTTCAGCATCCTCCCCACCTCCACGCAGTATGCCCGCAACGCCATCTTCGCAGGGCTCATGCCCCTCGACATCATGCGCCAATACCCTGACCTGTGGGTGGAGGAAGAGGAAGACGAGGGCAAAAACCTCAACGAGGAGACCCTCATTGCCAAGCAGCTGCAGCGATTCCGCCGCACCGAGACCTTCACTTACCACAAAGTGAACGATGCTCAGGGTGCCGACCGCCTGCTCGCACAGTGGAACACACTGCGGCAACACCCCCTGAACGTCATCGTCATCAATTTCATCGACATTCTCTCCCACGCCCGCACGGAGAGCCAGATGGTGCGCGAGCTGGCGAGCAACGAAGCGGCCTATCGCTCCATCACGCTCTCATGGTTCCGCCATTCCGGCATACGCGCCCTCTTCCACAGCCTGAAGGAGGCCGACACCGACATCATCATCACCACCGACCACGGCAGCATCCGCGTCGATACGCCGACGAAGGTGGTGGGCGACAGGAACGTGAACACCAACCTGCGCTACAAGCTGGGCAAGAATCTCAGCTATCCCTCGCGCGAAGTCTTCGAGATGAAAGACCCAAAACGCTTCCTGCTCCCCGCGCCCAATCTCTCCACGACCTACATCTTCGCCCTCGGCTCGAAGTTCTTTGCCTATCCGAACAACTATAACTACTATGTGCAGTACTATCGCAACACCTTCCAGCATGGCGGCATCTCGATGGAAGAGATGATTATCCCCCTCGTCACGCTGCGAGCCAAACAGCGATAAGCCGGAGAGTACGGCAAACGCAATGTCCCGCCCAATCAGCATCGGCCGATGGGCGGGACATTGCGTTTTTTGTTCCTTGCTACTGTTTTCCTGCGAGCAAGTGTGATCGCGGCTTACCGCAGCACTTTCTTGCCATTCGCGATATAGATGCCTTTAGGCATTGCGCTGAGGTTTTCCGTCGTTCCAGCGCGGCGGCCATTAAGATGATAGACGGGCGCAGTGGCTTCTCCTTCTGCCATCACTGCCGTGATGCCGCTCTGCACATCTTCTTCCACGATTTTGTAAGCGTTCCAAGGGGAACGGTCATAGTTCGCTGATGCACCGCGAGGCACATAAATAGTCTGGAATGCAGGACACTCAATGAAGGGATCGCCATTGTTCTTATATCCTCTCTGTAATGAAGGCGGCGTTTCGCGATTTATGTGGGCTTCGGTCATTGCTGTGTTACCATAGAAGCAATGCGCTATCATGTTAGTTACAGAGTTTGGAATGGTAATCGAGGTCAAATTGTTGCAGCATGACATACATTGATATCCCATTTCCGTCACGGAGTTGGGAATGGTGATGGAGGTCAGCCCGGTGCAATAGGAGAAGCACCAATCTCCCAGGCTCGTCACGGAGTTGGGAATGGCGATGGAGGTCATCCCGGTGCAATAGAAGAAGCATTCATATCCCAGGCTCGTCACGGAGTTGGGAATCTTGGTGTTTTTGCAGCCTGTAATCATGGTGTTTGTAGCCGTTTCAATGATAGCATTGCAGTTCTCACGCGAATCATAGACCGTATTCCCAGATTCTACCACGATACTTTCCAATCCGTAACTACACCCAGAGAAGCACCTATCTCCCAGGCTTGTCACGGAGTTGGGAATGGTGATGGAGGTCAGCCCCCAGCAATAGAAGAAGCATTCATCTCCCAGGCTCGTCACGGAGTTGGGAATCTTGGTGTTTCTACAGCCTGTAATCATGGTGTTAGTGGCCGTTTCTATGATAGCATTGCAGTCCTCACGCGAATCATAGACCGTATTCCCAGATTCTACGACGATACTTTCCAATCCGCTACAGGCCGTGTATCTATTATTAGTTGATTATCAGTATTATACGCTCTAAACGGTAGAAAAGTG
>CALZJF010000041.1 GCA_945787885.1 uncultured Bacteroidales bacterium
ATGTGCAGCATGTTTGCGAAGCTATCAGTAGTAAGATTCGTGACTATATGGATCCTCTGCCAGAGGTGGAAATGATTCCTCACATTGTAGATAGTTCGCATGTCTTGCAACTTAAAGTCAATGCAGGACATTATACTCCGTATTATTATGTCGGCGATGGTCAGCGCATAGCTTTTGTCCGTGTTGGCGACGAGAGCCTGCCTGCTACGGCAGAGCAATTGGTGCGCTTGGTATTGAAAGGCTCAAACAAGACCTTCGATTCTCTGCCCACAGACTATAGAGCAGAAGATTATTCCTTTACTATATTGGCAAATAGCTTCAAAGACCGCACCAAACAGGAATGGGAAAGGAAGTATCTTTTGTCGTTTGGCTTGGTTACTGGTGCAAAGAGCCTTACAAATGCTGGAGCCTTGTTTGCCGATGACTGTCCATTATGGCAATCTCGCCTATATTGCACACGTTGGAATGGAAAGGAAAAAGGTGATGCCATCAATGATGCAGAGTTTACAGGCAATGTCCTCATGCTGCTTCGTGAGGCCATGAACTTTGTGAAATCCAATACAAAGAAAGGCTGGGAGAAACTGCCCAATGGACGAAAGAACAAGCCAGAGTATGCTGAACGAGCTATTCTTGAAGCAATGGTTAATCATTTTATCCATCGTGACTATACTGTTATAGGCGGTGAAGTACATCTTGACATTTACGATGACCGTCTCATCGTTACGTCTCCTGGTGGAATGTACAACGGCATGCTGATTCAGGACTTAGACATAGCAGATGTGTCTTCCGAAAGACGCAATCCAATACTTGCTAACGTAATGGCCCAATTGGATTATATGGAGAAGCGTGGCAGCGGACTTACGCGTATCTGCAATGAGACAAAGGCATTGGAAGGATATAGGGATGAACTAAAACCTGTTTTCAAATCTACTCCAGCTCAATTCCAGACCATTATTTTCGCCTCCGCCGAAACGTCCGATGTCGGAGATCATGACGGAGAGTTGTCGGAGACAAAACTAACTGAGCGTCAGCAGAAGATATTGAATCTTATCCAAGAGTCTCCGACAATCACTGGCCGACAAATGTCGGAGACTTTGTCGGTGAGCCAGCGCACCATTGAGCGCGACCTTTCTGCCTTGCAGAAGATGCGCGTTCTGAAGCGTGAAGGTAAGGATAATGGTGGTGTGTGGGTTGTTATGGCATAATAAGCAGGAACGACGGAATATATCGCGAACGGCAGGAAAGTGCTGCGGTAAGCCGCGTTTGCGCCTGCTTGCGGAGGCATTGGTGCGGCAAAATGAGTAGATTTCGGGCTTTCTGCACGGAGGAGTCAGAAAAAAAGATGTAAATTTGCGGCGAAGCAGGGGGCGCGCGTCTCAGAGTGGCATGCCCGTTGTTCCCCATTCCATGTTAAAAACATCAGAAACCATGAAGAGAAATCCCATTCGCCGAATGATGCTGACGCTGCTCCTGACGCTCGTCTGCGTCGTGGCAGCAAGCGCCCAGAGTACGAAGTATTACGATGAAACCATTGACCCCGTGGCACAGATGGACGAAGCCATCGCCAAGGCAAAGGCCGAGGGAAAATACGTGGTCTGCCAGTTGGGCGGAAACTGGTGCAAGTGGTGCCGAAGGTTTGCCAAGTTCATTGAAGACGACGCTGAAATCAGCCAGGCCATCGCCAAGGATTTTGTGTATATTCACGTGAATTACGAGTCGGCGAAGGATGAGCCCTCGCGCATCGTCAATCAGCGTTTGGGCAACGCCTCTCGCTTCGGATTCCCCGTCCTCGTCGTTCTTGACGGCGAGGGCAGCGTGGTCCACATTCAGCAGAGCGATTATCTGGAAGAAGGCGAAAGCTATCAGCGCGAACGTGTGCTGAAATTCTTTCAGAAATGGACTCCCGAGGCGGTGAGCACTGTCGTCAGATGATGTCCCGCTACGCACACACATATATATAAAAAAATTAAGGAGTGCGCCGTGGGCCGAAACGACCATAAACCAGCGGAGAGCCATCCGGAAGTCAGACTTCAGGATGCGCTCTCCGCTGTGTTTTGTGCTATCGCCTTGGCTGTGGCTCCCTTCGTGTCATGCGCGCAGACGGCGGGGCGGCTGCCGAGCACCGAATATCCATGGGAGACCTTCGTGGAAGAATATCAGGAGTATGCCGACGAGCTTGCGGAACAGGGCGACGGCGTGACGCGCTACGACTGGCTCGAAGAGTTGGAAGAGATACACCGCCAGAGGTTGGATCTCAACGCCGTGGGACGCGACGAACTGCTCCAACTGCATTTCCTCAGCGAAGCCGAAGCCGACTCCATTCTTGCACGCAGAGACAGTCTGGGCGGATTTCGCGACATCTCCGATCTCATGACTGTCCGCTCGCTCAACTTCATCACGCGGGCGTGGCTCTCTGTCTTTGTCTGTTTCGGCCCCACTGCCCACGCAGCGGAGCGACATCCGGCAGAAAACCTCATGCGCCACCATCGCCATGCGGGCAACCGATGGTGGAGCGGCCAGCACTCCCTCGACGCGCAGGCTGCATTTCCGCTCTATCAGCGTGCAGGATTTACCGACTATGACGCTGAGAACTACGCCAGGAAGATGTTTCTTGGCAGCAACTTCTCGCACCGGTTGCGCTATCGCTATGCTTGGAATCAGCACGTGAAGTATGGCTTGACGCTCGAACAAGACGTCGGGGAGCGGATGGCTGCCTATGGCGCGCGAATCTGGGATGCCGGGAGTGCCTACTTCTATTATAAAGCCGACGCACGTCTGCGCGAAGGGGAGCGTCGGGCATACAGTCCCTGCGAAATCGTAGTGGGCGACTATCGGCTGCGCTTGGCAGAAGGGCTCGTCGTCGGACATTGTGGCTGGGGCAACACCTCCGCCCTGCTCGGCAACGTCCGCATGGATCGTGGACGTATGTCGCCCTGCACGGGAGGCGATGGCCGCCGCCATCTTCGTGGTGCCGCCGTCAGGCTGCGCGGAGGGCATGAGGGAGCATGGAATGCCATCGTCTTTGCATCATGTAGGGAAATGGACGGAACGGTAAAGGGAGCGGATGATGAGAATGGCTTTGACAAGAATGCCTCAGACACCATCACGGCGTGGAAGACCGACGGCTTACACCGCACCCTGCAAGAAGCGGGGAAACGCCGCGTGGCACGACAAATCGTGGGAGGCGCACGCTGGGGATATGATGCGCGGACGCTCAGCATCGGCCTCAATGCGGCAGGACTATGGTATGACCGCACCTATTTCCCGGCTTACCGCACCTACAACCAACACTATCTGCGCGGACGCTCTGCCGCAGCCATCAGTCTGGACTGGGGAGTGCAGTGGGGAAAGTGCATGTTGGTGGGGGAGGTGGCTGCCGACCCTGTGCGGAATGTCAGGCCGCAAATGCCGGAGGACGATGCCGATGCGGGCGCGGCGACAACGACGGACTACCGCAAACGCTGTGCACTGGCAGCCACGACAACGCTGCGCTGGCAGCCGCGGTGGAACTTTCTGCTCGTGGCTAACGTGCGGGCGTTCAGCCGAGACTTCGTCAGTCCGTTCGGCGAGACGTTGCAGGCTGGTTCTATATTGCAAAACGAGGAGGGAGTATCGGTGGCCCTGCGGCTGCGCCCTGCGACGTGGCTCCTGCTCATGGCGTATGCCGACCTTGCACACCACCGTTACCCGACGTATCAGGCCAAGCTGCCCGCCCTGCAGATGGAGGTGATGGGGCAGGGCGTGGTGGAAATGGGGAGCGGATGGATGCTGACGGCGGCGTATAAGCTCACGAGCAGGGAGGCGAACATCACGGGGAAAGACCTCCCGCTGCTGGAATGGAAAAGCACGCACAAGGTGAAACTCTATGCCACGCTGAAACGCACGCTGTGGAGCCTGACTTGCGGCGGCGAGTCAGTGGTTTATACGACGCAGACAGGGCAAGGGCAGCATCACGGGCGTTTCTCGCGCGGCGGAGCGTTGTACGTGCGGTCAAGAGTGATGCCCTGGCGGTGGCTCCGACTGTCGGGAGCCTTGGGCGGATTCCTCACGGACGATTATTTCGCACGCTGCTATCTCTATTCGCCACAGTTGCAGACAGGCGGCACTGGTTCGACGGCTTACTACGGCCGTGGCCTCACCGCCACCGCATTGGCAGAGGCGACGCTCTGGCGCGGCCTCTCCCTCGCCGCCCGCTATGGCTTGATGCAATGTTACGACCGCGATGAACTGGGGGAGGGCATCAACGCCATACATTCAGGGCGGAAATCCGATGTCGCCGTAGAGCTCCGCTGGAAGTTCTGAGGAGAACGCGCGGTGGGGCAAGTGAACCTGGCGGATGCCACTGCGCCCAAAAGGGCAGGATGTTCAGAATAGATGTTTGGCTCATGCGTTCTGCATGGAAAGCCAGACATATATTCTGAACATCCTGCCCTTTCTGCTTTTATCTCGGGTTAGCGTTGGTCGTTCGGATTGCCCTTGCAGTAGCCGGCTATCGTGCCCATCAGGGGTGCAATCTCTGTGTTGTTGATGCGCCCGTGGAAGGCTTCGGCGCCACAGCCAACGGCAAAGACGGGGACATAGCCATTCGTGTGCTGTCCCGATGTCCAGCCCAGATGAGCATTAGTGTTGAGGATATGCTTTGCCAGATTGCCCAACGCATTCTCTTGGGCATACATGCTCTCCGCACCCTTATCCTTGCCCTCGACGATAGCATCGAAGGCCCGCTGCAACTGGTCTTCCTGCTCTTCTGCCACGGGCACCTCTGTCCAGAAGCCGAAATGCTCCGTGAGGTCTTTGCGGACTGCATCGAATGTGAAGCCATCGCCGAGCTTGCGGCGCAGTTGGCCCAAATGCTTTGAATATTCCGCCGCGCTCATGCTCTGATATTTCAGCAGGTTCGTATAGAGCGTGTAGTCGTAGTTGCCCAGTCCGAGTCCGCCCGTCTCATGGTCGGCGGTGACGACGATGAGGGTTTCCTCGGGGTGCTTTCTGAGGAAATCGTAGGCAATGCGGATGGCATTGTCAAAATCTATGACCTCGGAGAAGACGGTGCGCGCATCGTTGGCATGGGCAGCCCAGTCAATCTTTCCGCCCTCTACCATGAGGAAGAAGCCTTTGGGGCTCTTGCCGTAGAGGAAGTCGATGGCGGCTCCCGTGATTTCCTGCAGCGTCATGTCGCCCGGCTTGCGGTCGATGGCGTAGGGCAGTGCGCTGCGGTCAATCTTCGAGGCTTCCTCGCTTTGGAGCATGATCATGCGCTGCGCTCCGCGCCGTTTCTGCTGAAACTCCGAGTATCCGCGCACGATGGTGTAGCCTGCCTTCTGGCAGAGTGAGTAGAGGTCGGGGGTGGCGGAGTCCTTGCTGTTGGGCTTGAGGAAGTCGGTTCCGGCGAAGAAGTCGAAGCCGCTGGCAGCGAGGTCGCATCCCACTTCGTAGTATTTCCCGCGATACGTCTGGTGGGCATAGAATGCGGCGGGCGTGGCATGGTCAATGCTCACGCTCGTCGTCACGCCGACGGCCATGCCCGCCTCCTTCGCCCACTGTGCGATGGAGCTGACGCTCGTCACGCTGTCAGGGCGCAGTCCGAGGCAGCCGTTGTACGTCTTGCACCCCGTGGCGAGGGCGGTGCCGCCAGCGGCAGAGTCGGTAATGCCGTGGCTGGCACTGTAGGAAGTGGCCAAAGCCGTATAGGGGAAACTGGCAAAGCAGAGTTCGCCGATGCCGATGCGCCCTTCAGTGGCAGCGAGATACGTCTCCGTGCCGTTCACTTGGTTCAGCCCCATGCCGTCGCCGATGAAGTAGAACACATATTTCGGGGTCTTGGCAGCCGAGGCGCAGAGCGTGCAGGCGGCTAAGAATGCCAGAGAGAGTAGATGCTTATAGTTCATGATGCTTTAGTGGTGAAATGAGCGTTTAGAGATGAGTGTTTTGAGAATGAGCGTTCAGCGCCTGGATAAAGGAAAACCGTCTTCTCCCGCAGAAAGACAGAGGGCCAGCTCTACGGGCGAAGACGGGATGCTGAGTGCAGATGAATTATTGTGTGGACATAAAGCCTTTTTGCGATGTCGCCGCAGGAATCAGAGAATGCTGCAGCCAGGGTTCGGCTTGAGCTGCTTGAAGAAATCGTTGCCCTTATCGTCAACGAGGATGAAGGCGGGGAAGTCTTCTACCTCAATCTTCCAGATAGCCTCCATGCCGAGTTCGGGATATTCCACACACTCGATGCTCTTGATGTTGTTTTGGGCGAGGATGGCAGCAGGTCCGCCGATGCTTCCGAGATAGAAGCCCTGATGGTCCTTGCAGGCATTCGTCACATCTACGCTGCGGTTGCCCTTTGCGAGCATGATGCGGCTGCCGCCGTGGTCTTGGAATTCATAGACATAGGGGTCCATGCGTCCTGCCGTGGTGGGGCCCATTGAGCCGCAAGGCATGCCGGCGGGAGTCTTTGCAGGGCCTGCATAGTAGATGGGATGGTTCTTCAGGTATTCCGGCATGGGCTCTCCGGCATCGAGGCGTGCCTTGATTTTGGCGTGTGCGATGTCGCGTCCGACGATGATGGTGCCGTTCAGCGAGAGGCGCGTGCTGACGGGATATTGCGAGAGTTGCTTGCAGATCTCGTCCATCGGGCGGTTGAGGTCAACGCGTACGGCCTCGCCCTCGCCAGCCTGACGCAGAGCCTCGGGGATGAGCTCGTAGGGTTTGTCGTCCATCTTCTCCAGCCAAATGCCGTCCTTGTTAATCTTCGCCTTGATGTTGCGGTCAGCCGAGCAGCTGACGCCGAGGCCGATGGGGCAGCTTGCGCCGTGGCGCGGCAGACGTACGACGCGGACATCGTGGGCAAGATATTTTCCGCCGAACTGTGCGCCGAGTCCGATCTTGTAGGCCTCCTGCAGCAGTTCCTTCTCCAATTCCACGTCGCGGAATGCGCGTCCCGTCTCGTCGCCCGTCGTGGGGAGCTCGTCGTAGTAGTGGGTAGAGGCGAGCTTCACGGTGAGGAGGTTCTTCTCCGCGCTCGTTCCGCCGATGACGATGGCGATATGGTAAGGCGGGCAGGCAGCCGTGCCAAGGCTCTTCATCTTCTCGACGAGGAAGGGCACGAGCGTGCCCGGATTCTGAATGCGTGCCTTCGTCTCCTGATAGAGGTAGGTCTTATTGGCAGAGCCGCCACCCTTCGTGACGCAGAGGAAACGATATTCCATGCCCTCGCAGGCTTCGATGTCAATCTGCGCGGGGAGGTTGCAGCGCGTGTTCACCTCGTTGTACATATCGAGGGGAGCGTTCTGGCTGTAGCGCAGGTTGTCCTGCGTGTAGGTGTCATAGACGCCGCGGGCAATGTATTCTTCGTCTTCATATCCCGTCCACACCTGCTGGCCCTTCTCGGCGTGGATGATGGCAGTGCCCGTGTCTTGGCAGAGGGGAAGCTGCCCCTTGCACGCCACTTCGGCATTGCGGAGGAAGGTGAGGGCCACGTATTTGTCGTTCTCGCTTGCCTCGGGGTCGTTGAGAATCTTTGCCACTTGCTCATTGTGGCTGCGGCGGAGCATAAAGCTGACATCGTGGAAAGCCTGATTCATCAGCAGGCGGAGACCCTCAGCCTCCACCTTGAGCATGGGGTGACCCTCGAAGTCGCCAACACTGACGTAGTCCTTCGTCAGCAGGCGGTATTCGGTCTTATCTTCGCCGAGCTGAAACATCGGCGCATAGCGAAATTCTGGTAGCTGTGCCATAGTATATTTGTTTGAATGATTGGTCGTTTCACGGAGGGCAGGGCCCAGACAGAGAGCAGCGCAGTCTGAAAATGCCGCTGACTTTGTGGGCAAAGTTAAGGCTTTCTTTTGGAAAATAGTGGCGACTTTGTGTTTTTTCTGCCATCGCAAGGGCGTTTTTGGCAAGATTTTAATTTTTAAGCAGGCGAGTAGGTAATCAAAACTGATTGTATGACATTGGCCTCGATTTGCGGCTGTACTGTCGCTCATGCAATCCTTCGAGTCCTGTCATGCAATCCCTCGTGGCATTTCCTCAGGCTGCTGACGAATGTACGGATTTTTTGGTGCGCCTGCCTGTGAAAAATATCAGATGTGTAGTCTTTTTTGCGTATTGCGCGAATGCCTGTTGATGAATCAGGCTCAGGACGCCCGTCCTGAGCCTGAACAAATCCCCACGCCCCCTGCTGTTTCTGCAAGCATGAAGCGCGATGGCGGGGCGAAAATCGCGAGCTTCTCGCCCCTTCGCCTGTGCTTCGGCTTCCTTCGTCAGAGCTTCGGCCTGGCAAGTGGCCGTTTTCACCCCAAAAACTGGCCGTTTTCACCCCCAAAAGTCATCATTTTCACCCCCGAAAGTCATCACTTGCAGACGAAAAATGCCGTCGGACTAAAGGTAGGTTCTATCAATTAGTTTTCAATGTAAGGCAGTGTTTCTGTTTTACTTGGATGTCTTCACGCCTCTCGCACCGTATTTTTTTTGTCTTTCATTCAGTCACGTAGCCCGCTACGCTCCTTCGTGAAAAACAAAAACCTACGGCACGATAGCCGCGAACACATCGCAAGCTAATTGATAGAATCTACCTGAAAGGACAGCAGAAGTTTATTCGCAACCCAGGAATTCATAGACGATGGGCATCACGGCGTCATCGCAGTCCTTCATGCCCATGCTGCTCCCCATGCTGCCGAAGTTGGCGGCATTGAAGCCATGGTTAGCCCCCTCAATCTTGTGGAGCGTGGCATTGGGATAGAGCTTCGCCGCCTTCTCGGAATAGGAAACTTGGACGATGATGTCCTGCGTGCCGTGGACGATGCAGACCGGACGAGGGAAGGAGCCGATGTGCGCCCATACGTCGAAGTCCTTGATGCTGGCTATGTAGGCTTCGCTCATCGACATCATGCCGCCGAAGTCGCCGAAATCTCCCCAGTCGCCCCAGTCTCCGAAGTCACCCCAATTGCCCATGTTTCCCCATCCGCTGAATTGCTTCACCAGTTCGGGAATGTTGAAGGCGGGATAGAAGAGCACCATTCCAGCCAGTTCGTCAGGCATTTCCTCGGCAGTCAGGGCAGAGACCAGTCCGCCCTGACTGCTGCCCAGCAGATAGACATGGTCTTTATCGACGAATCCCTGCTGACGGATGGCCTTCACCACGGCGCGAAGGTCTTCCACCTCGGTGAAGACGGTCATCGAATCGGTAGCCCCGTCGCTCTTGCTGTCCTTGCTGCCGCCGCAGAAGTCAAAGCAATAGGCCGCCATGCCTTTCCTGGCCAGCCGGAGGGCATATCCCGCCATCGCTTCGTGTGTCAGCGATGCGCTGTGGGCAAGGATGACCGTGGGGTGAGGATGGCTGGACGAGGGGTCGGCATAGAGCATGCCGTAAATCTGCCTGCCGTCGCTGCCTTTGCAGCAGAGCACGATGCTGTCGCCGTGCCATGTGGAGGTGCTGTCGCCAATGATGAGGCTGTCGCCGCCAACGGGGATGCTGTCGCCGCCCCCGATGATGCTGTCGCCCCCGATGATGCTGTCGCCGCCGGTGATGGAGTCGCCCCCGGCAATGGAGTCGCCCCCGGCTCCGCCGTCAGTGATGCTTGAATCGGTGTCCTGCTCGTCGTCTGTGGAGCAGGCTGCGAATGGTAAGGCGAGCGTACACGCCATCACGAAATAGAGAAGAATTCTGTTCATTGTGTTTGTGTGTGTAGTTGGATTGTTAGTGTGTTGCCGGCGCAAATGTACCACATTTATGCAGATTGCACTAACGTCTTGGCGAAAAATGCGGCGTTTCCTGACAACTTCGGGCAGCTTCAGGCAAAAAGAAGGAGGGCGCGCCGCCGTGGGCACACCCTCCTTTATATAATATATGAGGCGAACGTCAGCAACCGTCGTCGCTGTAGAGAGAGCGGTCGAGAGGATTTTCCCAATCGAAGATTTCCTCCGGACGGAAGAAGCGGCGAAGTTCAGCCGCAGCAGACTCAGGCCCGTCGGAAGCATGGACAATGTTCTGCTGGCCAGACATCGAATAGTCGCCGCGTATGGTGCCGGGGAGAGCCTTCCTGCCGTTCGTCGGCCCAGCCATCTGCCTCACCACCTCAATGGCTTCTACGCCTTCGAGAGCAAGGGCCACCACGGGCGTAGCCATCATGGAAGCCTTCAGGCCAGGGAAGAAGGGGCGGTCCACAAGATGCGCGTAGTGCTCGGCGAGTATGGCATCGTCAAGCTGCATCATCTTCAGGCCTGCCACGCGGAGACCTTTCTTTTCGAAAATCTGAATAATCTCGCCAATCAAGGCACGCTGAACCGTGCAGGGCTTGAGCAGAACCAGTGTTTTTTCTACATTCATGGTAATAGGTTTATAGTGTTGTGAAAAGATTTTTCGCTGTAAAAACGTTGTAAAGGTAGATGGATTTGGCGAAACTGCCAAACTTTTTGTCGATTTTCGGTCATTTGCGAGGATGTTCTCTGTTTTTTTGGCTAACTTTGCCGCAAACAATGCGTTACGGGGGGCTGTAAAATAAGAGCGAGCTCCCCTTTTTTGCCTCCCCTTGTATAGAAGGACAGCCACGCTCTGCCCCCCTTCGTCTAACTTCTTAATAAGGCCCGCACGTGACAGACTTGCAAGGCATACGCCAGCTGCTGGAAGAATTGCCGCCCATCACACTCGACGAAATGAAGTCCATCCGCCTGATGAAACGGACGGACATGAAGTTTGTGACCAACCGCGCCACGCTGGAGATGCTGCTTGCCCGCTGCCGGGGGCATTACTATGCGCAGCGTGTGGATGGCGAGGTGCTCAGCGCGTATGCCACCACTTATTTCGACGATGCCGCCAGTCATCGGATGTTTGCCCGCCATCAGGCCGGCCACCGCCCCCGGACGAAGGTGCGCGTGAGGACCTATGTGGGCAGCGGACTGACGTTTCTTGAGATAAAACGCAAGGACAATCATGGCAAGACGACAAAGCGGCGCACGAAGGTGGCATCGCTCGAAGCCGTGCTGCAGGAGCGGGCGGGCGAAGACTTCCTCACTGAAGCCTCCGGGCTGACGTGGAGCGACATCGTGCCTACCGTGGGAAACCGTTTCCGACGCATCACCTTGGTGAATTTCGGCAAGACGGAGCGTCTGACCATCGACCTCGGACTGCAGTTCCATAACTATGAGACGGGCGCCGACGGCATGATGGACGATGCCGTCATCATTGAGCTCAAGCGCGATGGCCGTGTGCCCTCGCCCATTCTCCCCCTCCTCCGCGAACTGCGCATCAAGCCGCAGGGATTCTCGAAGTATTGCATCGGAAGCGTGGTGACGAACAAGAGCCTCCGCGTCAATAATTTCAAGCTCAAGCTGAGAAGCGTGGAGAAGACGGTGGCGAAGCAGCCCCCACATATATTATAATAGAACGCCTCGCATATAATAGTGCGTCTCGTTTGTTATAATAGTACGCCTCATTTATTATAATAGAACGCCTCGCGTATAATAGTGGGATTCGCAGTACGCCACAACCTGCCTGCCCGAAACCTTAAACTTAATCATTATACTAACACAATGGAAGTCCTAACACGGTTTTTCACAGAGAACGTCAATCTGCTGAACCTGCTCGTCAGCACCGCCCTCAACACCTTCTTCGTCTGGGTCATCGTCCACTATTTCTATTTCCCCAAGGGACGCCGCCGCGACTATTATTTCTCCTTCATCCTGATGAGCATCAGCGTCTTCGCGCTCATCTATCTCCTTCTGGGAAGCGATAAGAGCGTGGGAACGGGCGTGGCACTCGGACTCTTTGCCATCTTCAGCATCGTGCGCTATCGTACGGAGAGCGTGCCCATTCGCGAGATGACGTATCTCTTCCTCCTCGTTGCCCTGAGCGTGATGAACGGCAAGATAGGCAGCACCCTGTATTTCGTAGAGAAATTCCCACTGCCGAAGGACCCCAACAACACCATCGACGTTCCCCTCTCCGCTTCTGACGGCCTGATCGTCACGGTCACGTACATCGTCGGGCTGAGCCTCCTCTTCATCCTCGTCATTTGGGTGGCAGAAAAGCTCCTCCATCGCAGCTACAGCGAGGGCTGTAAATATGTGCGCTACGACAATATCGAGCTGATACGCCCTGACCGCTATGACGAACTCGTGGCCGACCTGACGGAGCGGCTCGGCGTGAAGGTGTTGCGCGTGGAGGTGGGAGCCGTTGATTTCCTGAAGGACATGACCATGCTCCGCGTCTTCTATTACGACGAGGGCGGACAGATAAAGCCCGTGGATAGAATGTTCCGCCTGCCGCGCGATTAAAGCCTGCCGCGCGATTAAAGCCTGCCGCGCGAATGATTCTGCATGGCTTTTAGGCCCACCAAGCCGTTCTCCCTACACTTTTTCCTATACGACTATCATGAAAAAACACCTCCTTGCCCTGTGTTTCATAGCCGCCTCAGGTGCCGCACATGCTGAAAGCGGACTTTGGTATGGCATAGATGCCACCCACGACTTCAACAAGCGCCTCGCCCTCGACCTCAGCCTTGGCTCGCGCATTGAGGAAGACGGATGGTCCAGATATACTCGCTATGACGTAGCGGGCGGCTTGGACTGGAAGGCTCTCTCGTGGCTGAAGCTCGGCATCGGCTACGACTTCATACGCGACTATAGTCCGGAAGAAATAAAGGTAAAATACAAAGACGACGACCCTGCGCAGCGCGTGACGGGCTTCAATGTCGATGAAAGCTATTGGCGCTCGAAGCATCGTCTCTTCTTCGACATCACGGGAAAGCTGAAGTGCGGACGCTTCACCTTCGCCCTCCGCGAGCGTTATCAATACACCCGCTATATGCCGATAGACAACCTGAAGGAGTATAAGTATCGCTATCGTCAGGAGTATGCCAATGCCGCAGAAGTTCCCAATCCCTATCTGACGGCTGTGATGCCCGACGGCACGGTGAGATACTTCGAGCTCGACCCTGAGCGTACGGAGCTGGAGAAAAAGTCGGCGAAGGACAAGCATTATCTCCGTTCGCGCCTCTCCGTGGAATACAATATCCGCCATTGCCCCTTGACCCCCTTCGTCAGCTACGAGGTGGCGAACGATTTGGGCGAGAGCCTGCAGCTGGTGCGTCAGCGGGCGCAGGCTGGTTTTGACTATAAAATCCGGAAAGGCCATACGCTGAGCCTCGCCTATCTCTATCAGCACGGCGAGAAAGAGGAGACGGGCGATGCCGATCTCCATGTGCTGAGTCTGGGCTATAAATTCAAATTCTGATTTTTGTATGAAAAAAGCAATCCTCTTCCTTGCAGCCTGCTTCTGCCTTGCCATAGCCAAGGCAGAAAGCGTGAAATACATGACCTTCCAAACCACTGACGGGACGGAGCACAGCCTATCTCTCAGCGGCGGCATCGACATCAGCTTTGCCAACGGTGAACTCGTGGCAAAGGCGGCAGATGGCGAATTTCGCGCCCCCCTCACTGAGATGCGGGATATGTGGTTTGCCGTAGAGGCAACTTCCATACAGGAAGCCCTCATCGACACTGTCGCCGAGGGCATGCCTGTGAAGATTGTCAGCACGGACGGACGGACAAAAATGGAAGTTCGCTGGAGCCAGAACAGTCCGCTCGCTCTTCCCGCAGGCATTTACATTGTGCAGGCCGAGGGAAAGACCTACAAGGTGATCATAAAGAAATAACGCAGTCCCCAGATTCTATGAAGGTAGGTTCTAAAAATTAGCTTGCGATGTATTTGCGACTATCGTGCCGTAGCTTTTTGTCTTTCACGAGGGAGCGTAGCGGGCTACGTGACTGAATGAAAGACAAAAAGATACGGTGCGAGAGGCGTGAAGACATCCAAGTAAAACAGAAACACTGCCTTATAATTGAAAACTAATTTATAGAACCTACCTGAAATGACTCTGATTCTATGAAACGACTCTCCCTACTCTTTATACTGGCAGTCAGCGTCGTCTGCGAAGTATGCAGCCAGACGCTGGATGTGCGGTGCGGCAGCGTGACGTGGCGCTACGATGCCAATGTGCTCAGTGCCGCCCGGAAAATGTCGTTCAGTGCCGGCAGCCAGCTGAATGTCGGCGGTGCCATGTTCGATTTGGCAGGGACTATGCTGCGCGCCAATCCTTCGGGGCAGCCCGAAGCCCTCACCGTAGAGGTGCAGTTCGGCGACAGCCCGCAAATCATTGCCGACGGCAGTCTGGCCGATTATCTCACTTGCAAGGTTGAGGGCAGGAAGGTGAGCATCACCGCCAGTCCGCAGCTGACGCAGGAGGTGGTCTATAGGCTGAGCGGCACGGGCGAAAGTTTCACCCTCACGGGCGACTACAAATCCACCATCGAGCTCAATGGCGTGACGCTGAAGGCCACGGGCACCACCCCCGCCCTCTATATCGTCAATGGCAAACGCATTGACATACAGTGTGCGGCAGGCACCACCAACTACTTCGAGGACGCTGCTGCCAATACGGCGAAGAGCGCGTTCTATGTGAAAGGTCATGCCGAGTGGAAAGGAGGCGGGACGGTGAACATTCTCGGCAATGCCCGCCACGCCTACAGCAGTAATGAATACACCGACCTGAAAGCCTCCTTCACGGGTACGCTCAATATCCTCGGGGCGAAGAGCGATGGGATGCACATCGAGCAATATCTCATCGTCAATGGAGGCACAGTCAATGTGAGCAAAACCTTAGGCGATGCCATTGATGTCTCCTATACTTATGAGGACGATGGCGTCACTCTCACCAACGATTCCCTGAACGGGCAGGTACACATCAAGAACGGTGTGCTCAATCTGACTGTCGATGCCGATGATACGAAGGCACTGAAGTCCGACGACTGCATGCTCATCACGGGCGGCACCATCAATGCCGTAGCCAACGGCAATGGTTCGCGCGGCATCAACGTTGGCATTGACCTGACCGTCGGCACGAAAGGCTCCACCGACCAGACGAATCCCTATATCTACCTCACGGCGAACGGCAACACCTATACCGCTCCCGATGGCGACACTGCAAAATGTCGCGGCATCAAGGTGAAGCGCAACTTCTACTTCTACAGCGGACTCATCAAACGCAATCCCACTTCGAAGGTGTCGAGCACGAAGATGGTGGATGTAGATGGTCTGCCCACCGTCAGTGGAGGAAAACTCGATGGCGTGACCATCAATTAGCCTGTCGGTCCTCGTGATACGCCCCCCATACCTCCCTCCGAAATCTGCCTTGCCATCGCCGTCCGGCCGAATGGCAAGACCTTCCAGCAAATAGCGCAGGCATCCCCTGTCTCTGCCCCAGCGGGTAGAGGCAGGGATTTGCTGCTTTCTGAAGGATGGGGCTGAGAAGCCCTTCCATTCCATCGTAACACAGAAAAAAATCCTACCGATATATGTCAGATTCCACCCTGCGTGGCTTCGCTGCCTGCGGATGCGGTGCCAGCGACCACCAACTCAATACCTATGACTACCTGAGCGATGTGCCAGGCAACAATGAGACGACCGAACTCGTCGAAGTGCAGTTTAAGAATACGCGCAAGGGATATTACCGCAACGACAATGGGCTCGACCTCGTCAAGGGCGATATCGTCGCCGTCGAAGCCAATCCCGGTCACGACATCGGCACCGTCACCCTCACGGGAAGCCTCGTCCCCCTGCAGATGAAGAAGGCATGCCTGAAGCCCGGCACTGAAATTCGCCGCGTCTATCGCAAGGCTCGCCCCGTGGATATAGAAAAATGGCACGAAGCCCAAGGCCGCGAGGTGGGCACCATGATTCAGAGCCGCCAGATTGCCAAGGAGCTTCAGCTCGACATGAAGATAGGCGATGTGGAATATCAAGGCGACTGCAACAAAGCAATCTTCTACTACATCGCAGATGCCCGTGTGGATTTCCGCAAGCTCATCAAAGTTCTTGCCGACACCTTCCACGTGCGCATCGAAATGAAGCAAATCGGTGCGCGCCAAGAGGCAGGACGCATCGGCGGCATTGGTCCGTGCGGCAGGGAGCTATGCTGCGCCACATGGATGAAGGTCTTCACCAGCGTCAATACGGGTGCGGCGCGCTTTCAGGACATCAGTCCCAATCCGCAGAAGCTGGCAGGACAGTGTGCCAAGCTGAAGTGTTGCCTGAACTATGAGCTTCCCACCTACATGGAAGCGAGCAAGAAAATGCCCGAGCGCAATGTCCACTTGGAGACTGCCGATGCCACTTACTATTTCTTCAAGGGAGATATTCTCGGCGGTCTCGTCACGTATTCCACCGACCGTCGCCTCGCTGCCAATCTGGAGACTATCACCGCGGAGCGTGCCCGTGAGGTTATCGCCATGAACCGCAATGGCGAGAAGCCGATAGCCCTGAACGAAGACAGCCCCGCAGCCCCGCCCCGCCCCATCGACCTTGCCGAGCAGGACGATCTGACTCGCTTCGACAAGAAGCAGAAGCGCAAGAAGCGCAAGAAGTTCGTTCGCGGCGGACATCAGCAGGGAGGTGAGGAATGATGCGCCCCCTCTTCTTCCCGGCAGCCGCTCGCATCGCCGATGGCTATCGCAGGATGCTGCGTCGGGCGCGCAGTCTGTCCGCCCTCGTCGTGCTGGCCATCTTCTCGTCGTGTGCGGGCGATGGCTTCAGAAGCGTGCAATATGAGTCGGTCGATGAAGCAAGCTGGGGTGCCTTCGAGCCTTTGTCGTTCACGCTTGGCCCCGTCCCGTCGGCAGGCCCCTATGACCTTCGCCTGCTGCTCCGCATGAGTTCCGCCCACCCCTATCCCTACAAGTCGCTCTTTGTAGAGGTGCGGCAGCAGTGGGGGACAGACGGCGCGGTGCGCATTGACACCGTGGAATGCCATTTCGCACAGACGGTCTGGGCGACGGAAGGCATCAATCTCCATCAATACGACTATGCCATCTCCTCGCGCCATTGTCGTCCTGCCGACAGTGTGCGCATCGCCCTCCGCCATCTGATGCGCAAGGAGGAGATTCCCGGCGTCAGCAATGTGGGCATCGCCCTCCAGCCTTCGGCGGAATAAGCCCGCAGTGGGCATGGGCCTCTGCGATGTTCCGACATTGCCTCTGCGATATTCCAGCAATATTCCTCAACACCGTATCAGAACTTATGAAATTTTCTCGCATTTTCCGCTTCCTCCTGCTTGTGCTCGGCCTCACCGTCGGGCTTTCTGCCGTGGGGCAGCGGCGGAAGATACAGAACAAACCCTTCATCGACACGCGTCGCTGGCACTATGGCTTCAACATCGGCTTCCACGACCAAGGGCTTCACCTCGTCGGCAATGGATACACCGATGAGGCAGGCAATCAATGGGTGGCAGAGTGCGACCGCCAGAACATCGGGCTCAGCGTCGGTGTGCTGGGCAGCCTCAAGCTCAACAATTATCTTGAGTTGCGCTTCAATCCCGGTCTGAGCTTCGGGGCGAAGCATATACAGTTCGTCAATCTCCTTGATGGCAAGACGGACAGTCAGGACATGAAGTCCACGTATATCGGCATTCCCATAGACATGAAGTTCTGCGCCAAGCGTTACAACAACTATCGCCCCTACGCTTTGGCAGGATTCCTCATGCAGTACGACCTGACCTCCACGAAGCACACAAAGCTCCGCACAAAGCCCTTCCAGACCGCCCTCGAAGTCGGACTGGGCTGCGACCTCTATATGCCCTTCTTCAAGCTCATTCCCGAGGTGAAATTCTCGTTCGGACTGGGCAACGTGCTGAAAAAGAACCGCAACGACCTCACCGACCCTTCTCAGCTCATCTTTACGCAGAGCGTGAGCAGCGCAACGTCCAACATGGTGACCATCAATCTCTACTTTGAATAAGGCCCCCCCCCTATTCAAGCAGACTCCCCCTCATGGCAGCAAGACGGGAGCAGGCTGATTCCGACAGTCGGAATAGCCTGCTCCCGTCTTGCGTGCATGGGGCTTAAGGTAGGTTCTATCAATTAGCTTGCGTCCAAGTAAAGCAGAAACACTGCCTTACATTGAAAACTATTATGGAACCTACCTTAAAGCATTCAGATATCCTCTACGCCCAGTTTTTCAAAGCCCAGGGCCTCCCCCTTCTCTACCATCTTCACCGCTTTCAGCAGGAGATAGCGGGCGGGCGTCGGGGCAAAGCGGAGCGACTGGAGAATCGGATTGTTCCTGATGTTTGAAAATTCGCCGCTCTTCAGCAGTTGCAGGGGAGTGCCCGCAGCGTCGCACGTCCAGAGCTCATATTGGTGCACGAGTCCCTTCGGGCTTTCCCCTTGGTCAGGCAGATAGTGGAAAGCCCTGACCGCGCGTTCCGCCCCCAAGTCGAGCATGACGCTGCCCTTGTCCTGCCGCACGATGTCGAACTTCACGCTGGCAAATTCTCCCCCCGAAGCCTCGGCAGCGGTGCGTTCGCTCTCCGGGCCGCCATAGAAGGCCGCGATATTGTTGATGCAGAGCGGGCCGCGAGCATCTTCAAAGCGTATGCGCAGCCCCTCGGCCTCCACCGTCCTGAAGCGCAGTATGCGTTTGTAGCCCACGGTCGTGGTCTCCTCGCCGCAGTCTATGTCCTGCCATTTCCTTCCCACCAGTGCCTGCACGCTGAACTGCTTCACGCGCTGCCCCAAGGGTATGTATTCCTGCAGCATCAGGCGATTGATGCGCGTGGGCGCCTTCAGCCGAAATTCCACCTCGCCCGTCGTCACACCGTCGGGCGTGGCCCAATAGCTGTCCCAATCGCCGTCGGTCAGCATCGTGCTGCTGAATTTCTCGCCGCGGCAGGAGGAGACGCTGGCAGGCACATGGCGGAGCAGGTTCGTGCCCAGTTCGCGGTCGATGATTTCCCTGAATCTTACGGCGTTCAGGCTGTCAGTGGGGTGGATGCGCCCCTCGCGGTTCACGGGGAAGTTGAGGAGGAAGGTGCCGTTGTGCCCCACGGAGCGATAGTAGATGTCGGCCAATTGCTCCGGCGTCTTCACGCGCTCGTCCTCCTCCGGATGGTAGAACCATCCCGGCCTGATGCTCACATCGCATTCCGATGGTATCCACGCATCGCCGTCGGCATGGCCATATTGCAGTTCCCTGTATTTCGGATAGCCCGGATAGACCTCCTTCGAGCGCAGGAAAGCCCAGTTCGTCGCGCTGGCAAATCCCCGTTCGTTCCCCACCCATCGGCAGCCCGGTCCGCCGTCAGAGAAGATGATGGCCTCAGGCTGCCATTTCCGCACTATCTCGTTGATTTTCGGGAAGTTGTAGTAGTTTCTGCGGTCTATGGTTCGGCTCTCTCGTGCACCGCCGTAGTAGCCGTCTCCGCCGTTTGCGCCGTCAAACCACACTTCGAACAGGCGTCCGTAGCGCGTCAGAATCTGTTCCAGCTGTTTGTAGTAGTAGTCCACGTATTCCGGCTTGCCATAGTCGGCATAATTGCGGTCCCACGGTGAGAGATAGAGCCCCATCTGCAGTCCGTATTTATCGCAAGCCTTTCTGACCTCCATGATGAGGTCCGTCTTTCCATCGCGGTTTTTCGGCCCATCGTAGGCCGACTGCGTGATGTTGTAGTCCGTCAGTTCGCAGGGCCACAGGCAAAATCCATCGTGATGCTTGGCAACGACGATGACTCCCTTCATGCCCGCCTCCTTGAATGTCCTCACCCATTGCTCGACATCTTGTCTCGACGGGTTAAACATCTTCGGATCCGTGTCGCCATAGCCCCATTCCCGGTCGCAGAAGGTGTTGAGGCCATAATGTACGAAGGCATACGTCTCCATTTTCTGCCATTTCACCTGGCAGTCTTGCGGCAGCGGCGTGATGGGTGCGGGAGCCTGCTGGGCATGTGCAGCGGCAGCCACCGCGCAAAAGATAGATAGCAGTGCGTGCTTCATGGTATTAAGTAGGTAATGAAAGTTGTTTTATGGTAAGTATGGCAAGAAAAATGATGGTTTGTATGCGTGAACGCTCTCTTTGGCACATCTTTTAGCCTTGAAAACAGTCATATAGCTCTCGCCATGCTCCTTTTTTCAAAACTAAGACCTGCATCCAAACAGTGCAGTCAAGCATAAAACTCATTTTCATTGCCTACTTGGAGTAAAGGTAGGTTCTATAAATTAGTTTTCAATGTAAGGCAGTGTTCCTGTCTTACTTGGATGTCTTCACGCCTCTCGCACCGTATCTTTTTGTCTTTCATTCAGTCACGTAGCCCGCTACGCTCCCTCGTGAAAAACAAAAACCTACGGCACGATAGTCGCAAATACATCGCAAGCTAATTTATAGAACCTACCTAAAATGATAAGGCAAAGTTAGTGTTTTGCTGGCGTTCGTCCAAACATCCTTTGTCAATTTCCCCAGAAAGTCATCATTTCAGCCCCCAAAAGTCATCATTTCAGCCCCGAAAAATCATCATTTTTACCCCAGAAAGTCATCATTTGCAGGCAAGGAATGCCGTCGGAATCCTGAGAATATCCCTCGGAATTTGCGAAGGCAGGGCAAGATGGCGATTTTCGAGGGCAATACCATATAGCCCCCGGGCTACCAATTATCGCGCGCCTACGGGGGGCATGACCATGCACGGACGCATTTTTGAACCACCTGCCCCATAGGGGCAGCACCGAAAAGCCTGCCTGAAGGGGCTGCTCACGGGATGCTAAATGAAATGTGCGCAAAAATGCCCAAGCACAACTGACAATAAGCATTATTGAAGCAGCGAGAAGGATAAAAAATGCCGTGAAACTTCGTGTTTCACGGAATTTTTATTAAATTTGCCGCGTAAAGTGTGGTTTCTACTGCCTGAATCTTGCACGTATGCCCAATAAACACTACGCCCCGCGCGCGTACGCGTAATCATAGGCTCAGGATTGCAGTTCCTCAGACCCTGCTTTCTACGCTTCGCGCGCGCGTACGCGTGCATAATATATAAGGAGTGGGCGAGAGGGGAACAGGCGGGAGGATGCCAGACTCTGGAAACGCGGAAATAACCAATATTGAACCATTACAAACCTCATGGGAAAGACCATTGCCATCGCGAACCAAAAGGGCGGAGTGGGAAAGACCACGACTGCCATGAACCTTGCAGCATCGCTCGCCATATTGGGACAGAAGGTGCTCCTCGTAGATTGCGACCCGCAGGCCAATGCCTCCAGCGGTATCGGAGTGGATCCGGGAAAGGTGGACTGCTCCGTCTATGAAGCCATGGTGGGGCTGAAAGATATTCGTGAGGCCGTCTATACCACGGATATTGATAATCTCGACGTTGTGCCATCGACGGTGAATCTATCGGGTGCTGACCTGGAGCTGATGGAGTTTGAAAAGCGCGAATACGTCACGCGGACAATGCTCTCCACCATACGGCAGGACTACGACTATATACTCATCGACTGTTCGCCATCGCTCGGACTCATCACGGTCAATGCCCTCACGGCGGCCGACTCCGTCATCATACCCGTGCAGTGTGAATACTTCGCGCTCGAAGGTATCAGTCAGCTCCTGAACACGATACGCAAGATCAAGCAACGCCTGAACCCGAGTCTGGAAATCGAGGGTTTCCTCCTCACGATGTATGACCGCCGGCTCCGGCTCGCCAACCAAATCTATGACGAGGTGAAACGACACTTTCAGGAACTCGTGTTCAAGACCGTCATTCAGCGCAACGTGAAGCTCTCGGAAGCACCTTCGCACGGACTGCCTGCCATTCTCTACGATGAGGAGAGCATAGGTTCGATAAACCATGTGGCGCTGGCGCGCGAGATTATTGCGAAGAACGCGAAGCGCGAATAGTCTCCGCTCCTCGTGTGCGTGGGCAGGGAGGCTCCCTGTTCAAACGCCCGATTCATAGGTAGGGGTGCAATGTCTTCAGATAAGATTTGCACTGCCTGCTGCGCACTGTCAGGATGGCATGACGGTCAGGAGTCACTGCACTCTTTGTATCGCCCGCTGCCCCTGCAATCATAAAAATAATTCTGCCCACCTACTTAGCAACCCCTCCAAACATGGCAACACATAAAAAATACGCCCTCGGACGCGGCCTCGACGCCCTCATCTCGACCGATGAAGTCCACACCAGCGGCTCATCGAGCATCAGCGAGGTGCCCATCGGACAGATCAAGGCCAACCCGAACCAGCCTCGACGCGAGTTTGACGCTGAAGCCCTCGAAGAGCTGACGGAGAGCATCCGCCAGATAGGCATCATCCAGCCCATCACGCTGAGGAAGATGGAAGACGGCTCTTACCAGATCATTGCCGGAGAACGCAGATGGCGCGCCTGCCAGATGGCGGGGCTCGACTCCATTCCTGCCTACGTGCGTACGGCCGACGATGAGAAAATGATGCAGATGGCACTCGTGGAGAACATTCAGCGCGAAGACCTCAATGCCATCGAGATAGCCCTGGCCTATCAGAACCTCTTGGAGCAGTATGACCTCACGCAGGATGCGCTCTCGGAGAAGGTGGGAAAGAAGCGCGCGACGATAGCCAACTATCTCCGTCTGCTCAAACTTCCCGCACAGGTGCAGATGGCGATACAGAAACGCGAGATGGACCAAGGGCACGCCCGCGCACTGCTCGGACTCCAGCAGCCTTCCATGCAGGTGAAGCTCTTCAGCGAAATTCAGCAGAAGGGCTATTCCGTGAGGCAGGTGGAGGAGATGGTGAAGGCCATCAATGCCGGCGAAACCGTGACGAGCGGCGGAAAGCGTTTCAAGGACCGCAAGAAGGGGCTGCCCGAAGAGTATGTGCCCCTGCGCGACCATCTTGCCGACTTCTTTCAGACAAAGGTGCAGATGACGTGTTCCAGCGAGGGAAAGGGAAGCATCAGCATCGCTTTCAGCTCTGAAGAAGAATTGGAGCGCATCATTGCCCTCTTCGACAAGCTCCGCTGAGGGCTCCGAGGCAACTCCTGATGGCCCATCCTTCCCCCTTCATTATTTTTGCCTGAGAAGGTAGGTTCTATCAATTAGCTTGCGATGTATTTGCGACTATCGTGCCGTAG
>CALZJF010000042.1 GCA_945787885.1 uncultured Bacteroidales bacterium
AACCTACGGCACGATAGTCGCAAATACATCGCAAGCTAATTTATAGAACCTACCACAAACCAAAATCATTCTTACTATAAAATATTTTTTTATTACCTACTTATCTACTTATCTCCTTTTATGTCTGCCACAGATGCTTATCTGACGCTTGCTACTCCCGGTGAGGCCCAACTGGTGGAGAAGCGTTCGCGATTCATAGCTTATGCCCGCCACATAGAGAATGAGGACGCTGCAAAGGCATTCGTTGCGGAAATTCGCAAACAATATTATGATGCGCGCCACGTATGCTACGCCTACGCCTTTGGCACGGATGTATGGGCTGAAGATTACGACCCCATCGCCCTTGGTACGGCATTGACGCGCCAAAGCGACGACGGCGAGCCGGGAGGTTCCGCCGGGAAGCCTATCTTGGGGCAGCTCCGCGCACGACGGCTGACGCAGACAGCGGTGATAGTGGTGCGGTATTTCGGCGGTGTGAAACTCGGAACGGGAGGACTTGCCGTTGCCTACAAGACGGCGGCGGGCATGGCACTCGATGCTGCCACCATCACCGAAAAGATAATGATGGACGAGTTGCGCGTAGAGGCACCCTATGCTGACCAAGACGTGGCTCTGAGAGCCATACGCGATGCGGGGGCTGACATCCTTGCTCGCGACTATACTTCAAACTCCGTCATTCTGACGCTGGGCATCCGCCAAAGCCTGATGGAGGGCTTGCGGCAGCGGCTTGAAAAAATCCATACGCTCAGTTTCCCGAGTTGATGATAAAACAGGGCAATGCCCCTTTCTACAGCTTCAGCCTCCACACGTGCGCAGATTATCTTGGTATGCGCGTGGGGGAGGGGAGGGTAGAAAGGGGCATTGCCCTGTTTATATATTTGAGTAAGGCGCAGCTATTTGAGTAAGGCGCAGCGTGGGACGAGAGATGCCGAGGCGCAGCATCATTTCAGACGCGCAGAAAGGCGTTTGATTTCAGAACGGGGGGAAGCATTTCCATAGAGGATATTATAGACGGCATCAAGGATGGGCATTTCCACCTGATAGCGTTTGTTGATTTCGTGCATACATTTGACACCGAAATACCCTTCCGCCACCATATTCATCTCCATCTGTGCGGAACGCACGCTGTAACCTCGTCCGACCATCTGTCCGAAGACGCGGTTGCGGGAGAAATTGCTGTAGCCCGTCACGAGGAGGTCGCCCAAATAGGCACTGCCAACGATACTGCGGTCTGTGGGATTCAGTGTCGTGAGGCATTTCTGCATTTCCTGCATGGCGTTGGAGATGAGGACACTGAGGAAATTGTCGCCATAGCGCAATCCCAAGCAAATGCCGGCAGCGATGGCATAGACATTCTTCAAGACGGCGGCGTATTCTATGCCGATGACATCTTGCGATGTAGAAGTGCGCACATAGTCGTTGCGCAGCCGATGGGCAAAGATGGTGGCGCGGTCCATGCTGGTGCAGCCGATGGTCAGATACGTCAGGCGGCCGAGTGCAATCTCTTCAGCATGACTGGGACCACCGATGACGAGGAGATTGCGCTCTGGCACTCCGTAGGCTTTGCGGAAATATTCGGTGCAGACCATGTTTTCATCGGGGATGATGCCCTTGATGGCTGTGACGATGAACTTCGTGTAGAGCGGAACGCTGAGAGATTTCAGCTGGGACTTCAGGTAGGCGGAGGGAGTGATGAAGATGAGCGTGTCGTGCTGATGGACGATTTCATCAAGATTTGAAGAGAAATCAATGCGCGAGGTGTCGAACATGACATCGGTCAGATATTTCGGATTATGACCAAGACGCTTGAAATCTTCGATGCTGCTGTTGCTGCGCATATACCATCCCATGCGGGGCTCATTCTCCAGTACGATTTTCGCAATGGCGGTTGCCCACGACCCACTACCGATGATGGCTATGCTACCAGGAAAACTGGTCGGGATGCGGGGGGCAGGGGTGGTCTTGAAGAGTTTGTAGATGGATTTCAGGATAGACATAAGAAGATAGTATAAGGGGGATGTAAAGGGTTGATGGCGCAAAATTAGCAAAATGTTTTGATAAGAGGGTGATGAAAGTCCGTTTTATGTATGTATGCTCTGTTTGGATGCAGATTTTAGTTTTGAAAACAAAGGAAGATAGCATAATAGATGCGCCACTCTGACGAGGTAGCTTTTTGTTGCTTGCAGCATATTCCTGCGAGGCTGTCGGTACGCTGGGTGCAATTTACACGGCGGCGTTCTTTGGGAGTGACGGCTACAACGGTTCTTCCTCGTCATTGAAAACTCCTGTTTCTATAAAAAATGAGAGAGAAACACTGCTTTTTGTGTTAAAAAAAATCCGTTTTGACTATAAAGTGACCTGTTTCTATGTTTCGTTCGAGTTTTTTCGTTAATTTCGCATCATAAAAGTTGCAGTCTCTCTCCTCCTACGCTCGCCCCCATGTTGGCGATGCTGTGCCTGACATACAGGATGGCGGAAGAGAGCAGAAGGCTGCAACCTCACATGTTTTACTTGTGCGGGGGCTGTTAAGCAGGTGTACGAATTTATTGACATAATCGTTGCACAGCCTGCTGCCTCACACACTTAATTATTGATAGCAATGAAAAAGGTTCTTTTGACACTCTTGGTTCTCGTTGCCGTTCCGACAGGAGCAATGGCGCAGGATGACGTCTATTTCGTTCCGACTAAGAAAGCTATCCTGAAGGAGCGTCAGGCCGAACGGCAGGGCGAGATACAACAAGCGAAATCATCTTACACTCCGATTGAAGTCTCCGACACGGATGCTGAATATGACACGTGGGCAGACGGGCAGAACAATACCACTATGGACGTTGATGCCTACAATCGTCGTGGAAGCGGACTCCTCGTTGATACGCAAAGCGACGACTCGCTGGCCATGCAGGCTGCACCAGCTGCACAGCAGGGAGATCAGGAAGAGGCAGGCAGCCCCACGGCACGCTTGGTGAGATTCCGTGCGCCCAACGGCGTAGTCTATTCCTCGCCGTATTATGAGGACTATGTCTATGACTTGGCTTATTATGACCCTTGGCTGTACGGAGGAATGTATAGCTCATACTTCCTTTATAGTCCGTACTATTATTCCTCGTTCTACTTTGACCCTTGGTTCTATGGTAGTTGGTGGTACACGCCGTGGTATCATCGTTGGGGATGGTATGACTTCTGCTGGGGCTGGACTTGGGGACATCACCACCATTGGGATCCCTGCTGGGACCCCCATTGGGGACACCACGGTGCCCACATCGGCTTCTCGCGTCCTTCAGGTCGCACGGATGGTGGGCTGAGAGGCCACGGCTTCAGCAGGCCGAGTCGGAATCTGGCATCCAATGCAGGCAGTATGCGTAGCAGTACGAGAGGCAATGCGTTGAGAAGCACTGGACACAGCAGTGTGAGCACCAGAGCTACGAGTACGGGACGCAGCACGGGGTCGTTAGGAAGCCGATATGGCAGCACGACGAGCAGAAACAGCGCAAATGGTCTGCGCCCCAGTTCCGTACAGCGTGGAACATCGTACGGCAGTGCAGCAGGCAATCGTGTTTCGACGGGAAGTCCCAGCTCTTCTTATAGCCGTTCTTCGTCAAGCAGCTCTTCTTACAATCGTTCGTCGTCAAGTAGTCGGTCATCGTCGAGCAGCTCTTCCTATAGCCGTCCGTCGTCGAGCAGCCGTTCGTCATCGAGTGGATTTTCATCTTCTTCCTCCAGTAGTCGAGGAGGAGGCTTCTCTGGCGGAGGCGGACGTAGCGGCGGACGCAGATGATAGCTGTACAACAGGACTTATATGTCGTGAAAAACTAAGAAATAAAGTATAGAGTAGTATGAAAAAGATTTTTATGACATGTGCGGTGATGTCTTGCTTTTGCGCAGGACTGCACGCGCAGGATATATATAAAGTGGAGATGCTCTCAGGGAGCGACCTGGATGGCGATGCTCGCTATGTGGGTATGGGCGGCGCGATGAGCGCACTGGGTGCCAACCTTTCTGCTATGGGCACTAATCCCGCTTCGACGGGACTCTACCGCAGGTCGGACGTGTCGTTTACGGCAGGACTCTCTTCGCAGCCCGACGGTATGCACCTTATCAATAATGCCAGAGAGCTCGGACCCGACAAGACGCGAGGCTTCGTGAATCAGGCAGGTATGGTCTATGCCATCAGAACGGGCAATGACACGGGATTAAAATTCTTCAATATCGGTTTCAACTACAAACGGGCGCGCAACTTCAAACAGTATATCGGACTGAATGGTATCAGTACGCCCAATGGTTTATCGCAGACCTGGCAGATGCTTGACCTTGCACAGGACATGGATGGCTATTGGCTGGATTTGGAAAACGAGAAAGACCGTGACCAGACGACACCGCTCACCCTGCTGGGATATGGCACTTACCTCATCGACCCTGTCATCAAGGACAATACGATAACAGACTATTTGGGAAGTGCTGCCCAGGCATACAACTATCGACGGGCGCAATGGGGTGGTATTCATCAGTATGATATCAACTTTTCTACGAATATCAGTGAGAGGTTCTACGTCGGCGTAACGATGGGCATTTATGATGTGTCGTGGCACAATCTGCTCTGTTACGATGAGATGCTGCTGAACAATCAGGGGCAGCATTTCGGAAATTCCAATATGCAACTGGAGGAGCACATGACGGGTGTGGGCTTCGACGGAAAAGTAGGAATCATCGTTCGCCCGATGGAGGAAAGCCCCTTCCGCATGGGATTGTCTGTCACTACCCCCACGGCATACGATTTGGAAACATCCAGCAATCTGTATCTCTACTCCCCCTATACCGATGATGATCATCCTGACGGTTTTTGGGGCGAAATGGACAGCAATAATAAATACAGAATCCGCACACCTTGGAAACTGAACCTCAGTGCTGCCACCACGGTAGGAAATTTCTTAGCGCTGGATGCTGAATATGAATTGCAGAACTATTCGAGTGCTGCCGTGCGTTATTCTGACAGCGGCGAATACTACTACGATGATTATTACGAAGGCGGCTGGAGCAGCTATAGCACAGACCTCGGACTGCAGACGGAGATCAAGAATTGGATGCGCAATGTGCACACCTTCCGCCTCGGCATCGAAGCGCGTCCGTCGAGCAATTTTGCCGTGCGTGCAGGCTACAACTTTGTATCGTCGCCCTTCGACAAGGATGCCTACCTCAATCTGCTGGCAGAAGGCCCATCGTATTATTATGCCTCCAACACTGATTATGTGAATTTGGGCGAGACCCACCGCGCAACACTCGGATTGGGTTATAGCACAAAGTATTTCTATATTGATGCCGCCTATCAGCATCAGATGCAGGAGGCCACGGTGTATGCTTTCCACTATTGTGATGACGGTCGCTTCGGCGTGAAGAACGCTTTGGAAGGACAGCAATTGAAGTTGCACCGCAACAATTTCCAAATCACACTCGGAGTGAAGTTCTAAGTAGGTAATCCCCCTAATCCCACACAGCAGAAAATTATGCCACAATTATCAAATCGTGCCGTAGAGATGCCGCAGTCGCCAATCAGAAAGTTGGCACCGCTGGCAGCGGCAGCAAAGGAGCGTGGAGTGAAGGTCTATCACCTGAATATTGGTCAGCCTGACTTGAAGACACCGCAGGAGGGTCTTGATGTGCTGAGAAATATTGACCGAACAATTCTGGAATATAGTCCTTCGCAAGGCTTCAAGTCATATCGGGAAAAGTTGGTGGACTACTATGCCAAGTATAAAATCCATCTGACTGCCGATGATATCATCATCACCAGTGGTGGTTCGGAAGCCGTGCTCTTTGCCTTTATGAGTTGCCTGAACCCTGGCGATGAAATCATCATTCCTGAGCCTGCCTATGCCAACTATATGGCGTTTGCCATATCCGCTGGCGCGAAAATTCGCAGTATTGCTACTACGATAGAGGAAGGATTCTCGCTGCCAAAAGTAGAAGAATTTGAAAAACTCATCAATGAGCGCACGAGGGCGACTCTCATCTGCAACCCGAACAACCCTACGGGCTACCTCTATACCCGCAGGGAGATGAACCAGATTCGCGATTTGGTGAAGAAATATGACCTCTATCTCTTTTCGGACGAGGTCTATCGCGAATTTATCTATACGGGTTCGCCCTATATTTCAGCCTGCCATCTCGAAGGCATTGAAGACAATGTGGTGCTGATAGACTCTGTCTCGAAGCGTTACAGCGAGTGTGGCATTCGCATTGGAGCTCTCATAACGAAGAATCCAGAGATTCGGCAAGCTGTCATGAAGTTCTGCCAGGCACGCCTGAGTCCGCCGTTGCTCGGACAGTTGGTGGCTGAAGCTTCCATCAATGCCAGCGAAGAATATATGCGCGAGGTGTATGATGAATATGTGGATCGCCGAAAATGCCTTATCGACGGTCTGAACCGCATACCTGGTGTCTATAGTCCGATACCTATGGGGGCTTTCTATACGATGGCGCGACTTCCAGTGGATGACTCGGAGAAATTCTGCGCATGGTGTCTCACCGATTTTGACTATGAAGGCGAAACCGTCATGATGGCACCTGGAGCAGGATTCTATACCACCCCCGGTGCAGGACGGGACGAGGTGCGCATAGCCTATGTCTTGAAGAAGGAAGACCTGCTGCGAGCCCTCTTCGTACTCGAGAAGGCTCTGGAGGCATATCCCGGACGGACGTGCTGAAAATGCTATTTAGGTAGGTTCTATAAATTAGCTTGTGATGTATTTGCGACTATCGTGCCGTAGTTTTTTTGTTTTTCACGAGGGAGCGTAGCGGGCTACGTGACTGAATGAAAGACAAAAAGATACGGTGCGAGAGGCGTGAAGACATCCAAGTAAAGCAGAAACACTGCCTTACATTGAAAACTAATTTATAGAACCTACCTTTATTGTTTCGCCATCATTTGAATAATATGGGAGTAGTGCGTGCTGGTAGCAATCAGCAAGTGCCCCTTAAATAAAAAATACGTTGAACTTTCCGTTTTTCATCGCTCGACGTTTCTTTCGCCATATTGGCGATAGCAGAGGTCATGCCTCCAACCCTACAATCACGATTGCTACGGCAGGAGTGGCTGTGGGGCTTGCTGTGATGATTGTCACGGTGTGCGTCATCATGGGTTTTAAGAGAGAGGTGATGAGCAAGGTGCGCGGCTTTGCCAGCGATATTGAAGTGCTCGACATACGTTCGCTGGCATCGCCAGAGGGTTATCCCGTGTCCGTCTCGCCAGTTTATCTCGAAGGACTCAGGTCGATAGATGGCGTGAAGAGAGTAGATTGCATAGCGCAGAAGATAGGACTGCTGAAGACGGATGCAGAATTTCAGGGTGTCACGCTGAAAGGATTGCCGCAAGGCTACGACAGCACCTTCATTGCAGCCTCCATCGTCGAGGGACGTATGCCCCAGCTCTGCGGAAAGGACGGCGGGGGAGGGCAGAGCAACGAGATTCTCCTGTCGCGCATGCAGGCCGACGCTTTAGGACTCAAGGTGGGCAGCCGCGTCTTTACCTATTTCTTCGAAGAGAATATCCGTATGCGACGCTTCAGCGTCTGCGGCATTTACTGCACCAATATGGGCATCTTCGATAAAAACGTTGCCATCACGGATTTTGCTACGGTGGCACAGCTCAATGGTTGGCAGAATGACCGTTGCAGCAGCGTAGAAATCAGGCTGGAAGATTTTGGAAAACTTCCCATCGTACAGGCGGAGATGCTGCGGTATCACGAGAAACATCCTGATCCCGCTGCTAACCCTCGCAAGCCGCTGAGTGTGACGGAGCATTATCAGCAAGTTTTTTCATGGCTCAACCTGCTCGACACTAACATGCTTGTCATCATTGTCCTGATGTTTGCCGTAGCAGGATTCACCATGATAAGCGGTCTGCTCATTCTGATTATTGAGCGCACGGGCACAATCGGCATCCTCAAAGCATTGGGAGCCACTAATACCACCATTCGGCGGATATTTCTTACCTTCGCCGCCTTCATCACGATACGAGGTTTGCTCATCGGCGATGTTTTGGCTTTGGCATTGCTCTTTGCCCAGAAGTATTGGGGTTTTGCCCATCTGGACCCTGCAAGCTACTATGTAGATACCATCCCCGTAGAAATGGCATGGTGGCCTATATTGCTGCTGAATGCAGGCACGCTGCTGGTGACAGTCCTGACGCTTGTAGGCCCCAGTTTCGCCATTAGCCATATTCAGCCCGCCAAGTCCATACGCTATGAGTGACGCACATCCCCTTCCTCCCTGATTCTCCTGAAGAAAATTCCGGGATGGAAGTGGTGAAATAGCGTAATTGTATTTTAGTCATAGCAAAGAGTGTGGTGGAATATGGAAAAATGCTGACTTTTCTTCATCTTTTCCTCTTCGTTTTGAAAATGTTGGCTATCTTTGCTCACTGAAAATCGGGGTGTAGCGCAGTCCGGTAGCGCACCTGGTTTGGGACCAGGTGGTCGCAGGTTCGAATCCTGTCGCCCCGACATAAAAACAATAAGGTGTATCAGAAAATGTTTTGATACACCTTATTGTTTTTTTCGTTTCTCGGGGAACTCAGTTCGTTTCGATGCAGACAGTGACCTCAACGGGCTCATCTTCCCAATGCAAGTCTTCGAAAGCATCGATAGAAAGTTCCATACTACCACGAAAGCGGGGAGCTGACCAACCGCCATGGTCGCGGACGGGACGATTGAGGAAAAGACGCAGAGCGTCGTCGCTGTTGCGGGCTATATAGCCCTTGAAGATGGCTTTGCTCATGGTAAAAAGGGTTTAAGAGTTTGATAATTGACCACCATTGCTATAACTACAATTGCTTCAACAACAATGCTACGAACATAGTAATGTCTCGCCTAACAATGTGTGCGTCTCTTTGTATTCAGAATTTGTCCCGCCCATGGCTCACTATGGTGCAGTGATAGTTAAGTCTGCAAAGAAGAGTGGACGGAAGTTGTCTGATTTCAGTTTGCAAAAATAACAAAAAGCAGGGATGCTACAAAGAGAATTGACAGTTTTGTTTCTCAAAAACGATGTGTCGTTGCTCGTTTTTTTCGTTAAAAAGCATTTTTGTCCATAATTCCTTGCTCGTTTGCATACAAAGTCATAAATTTGCACTCGAAAACAATACGGGAAAGTGCTACACGGCTAGCTCCCTTCGAATCCCCCAGGGCTTGACCGCAGCAAGGGTAGTTGGTTGTAGCAGCGCGATGTGGTGAGCTTTCCCTCCCCCTGCCTCTTTAGCTCAGTTGGCCAGAGCACTCGATTTGTAATCCTGGGGTCGTTGGTTCGAATCCGACAAGAGGCTCGTTATTTTCAGAAAAAAACAACCTGTCAAGCTTTTGACAGGTTGTTTTTTTAGTATTACATCCTCCACTTATTGGTAGCTTCTATAGAATTTATTGTATGAATTACCAGGAAACAGTTGACTATCTGTTTAGTTCAGCTCCCCTTTTTCAGCAGGTGGGAGCTGGAGCCTACAAGGCAGGACTGACCACCACACAGGTTTTAGACGAACATTTCGGACATCCACATCGCCGTTTCTCCACCATACATATTGCCGGGACGAACGGTAAAGGATCGTGTTCCCACACCATCGCCGCCGTTTTGCAGAAGGCGGGCTATAAGGTCGGGCTGTTCACTTCTCCTCATCTTGTAGATTTCCGCGAGCGTATCCGTATCAACGGCGAAGCTATCCCGGAAGACTATGTGGTGAGGTTTGTAGAAGAAGAGCGAGATTTTTTCGCTCCCCTTCATCCCTCCTTCTTCGAACTTACTACTGCCATGGCGTTTAAGTATTTTGCTGATGCTCATGTAGATATTGCCGTCATAGAAGTAGGGTTGGGTGGCCGTCTGGACTGCACAAACATCATACATCCCCTGCTGTCTGTCATAACCAATATCTCCTTCGATCATCAGCAATTCCTGGGCAACACGTTGGCTGCCATTGCCAGCGAGAAGGCAGGAATCATCAAAGAGGGAGTCACTGTAGTGATAGGAGAGACGACTCCTGAGACGCGCCCCGTGTTCGAGCAGGCGGCACGCCGTGCAAAAGCTCCTATTGTCTGGGCGGAGGAGCAGACAGAACTTCTCAAGGCAGAGCCAGATGCTGCCGAGGGTTTCGTGTATCACACGCAAAGTCTGGGTTTGCTCTATGGGAGTCTCGGCGGTTTCTGTCAGGAGCGCAACACCCGAACCATCCTTGCAGCCCTGCAGAGTCTGCGCGATGGTGGACTTCGCTTTACGGACGATGATATCCGTGAAGGTTTTGCCGGTGTTTGTCGCCTGACAGGTCTGCGAGGGCGTTGGGAAATCCTTCATCATACGCCTTATACCGTTTGCGACACGGGGCACAACGTCGGCGGATTTCAGTATATCGTCCGACAGTTGGCACACGTGATGCAAGCACAGCGTGAGAACGCTTTTGAGCAGCATTTGCCTGCGCCTACGCTCCGTATGGTGTTTGGCATGGTGAACGATAAGGATGTCAGTGGCGTTCTCAGTCTTTTGCCGCAAGATGCCACTTACTATTTCTGTCAGGCCAGCGTAAAGCGCGCTTTGCCAGCAGATGAGATGGAAACTATGGCTCGGCAATTGAATCTCAGGGGCAGTGCCTGCGGTAGTGTTGTCGAAGCCTATCAGAAGGCGCGTGCTGAAGCTTTGCCAAACGATGTCATCTTCATCGGAGGCAGTAGTTTCGTGGTTGCCGACATACTTGCCCATTTGCAGCAGGCAACATCATAAAAACAGTGGGGGAGGTCAGATTTTTTCCGACCTTCCCCCTTTCAATAATTTCTGTAAGCAATCAGAACTTTCTTTTAATTTCCTTTTCCAAGTCATCGCCTGTTTGTGGGTGCATGGAATCAGTCATCAGTTGTCCCTCTAAGATTTTTCTTTCTTTGTGAGGAAACGTAGATTCAAATTCCTCGAAAGCCTGCGGCTGTTCGAAAGCTATGTAATACCCCTTTGGCGTATGATAAGTGCCTTCTATGCCGTTCAGATAGCCCGGGATAAGTTCCTGTGCAAGAAAATAAGGCACATCTGCTTCTTTTGGTTCTGCATGATAATGTATGTTCAGCGTGCTTGCTACCACAAAGCCTGCATGCTGATAAAACGCCAGATTTCCCTCCATGCAGAGCACCCCGACTCCCATTGCGCGTGCTTTCTCCATAGAATATTTGAGCAACTTCAAGCCAAATCCCTTTCGCTGATAGTCGGGATGAATGCTGATAGGGCCGAATGTCCAGGCAGGGAGTATGCTTCCGTCTTCCTTCACAATCGTTGCCTTTGAGTACATGATGTGTCCAATCAGCGTCCCGCCTTCTTCCATGACGAAGTCAAGTTCTGGTATGAAGTCGGGATTGTTTCGATAGTGGTGAAGCACAAAATGTTCCACGCATCCTGGAGCATATACATTCCAAAATGCTTCACGCGTGAGGTGTTCAGCAGCATGGTAATCTGACGGTTGTTCTAATCGTATGTTCATTTTGTTGCTTGTTTATTGCATGTTTGTTACATGTTTGTTTTATGTCTGTTGCTTATAGATCGTTAGGAAGCAAGTATCTTCTGAATAGCCTTGACACACTTTCTTCGGTCAGTCTCGTTGAGTGAAGGATGTTGTGCCGTTCCGCCTCGTTCAATGGTTTTCACTATGTCAAAACCTGCATACTTGCAGATTTCACGCATGGCTCGGATAGCACCTCTCGATTGATTAAAGAGGATGTTCCATGGCCATGGCGTGGTACAGGTGCTTATCAGAATACATTTTTTTCCTTTCATTAGTGGTTCTGGGAAGCGGGGCGTGTCGCGCATTAAGCCATAGACAATACGGTCAAACAGCAGCTTCATTTGTCCGGGGATATTGCCCCAATAGCATGGAGCACCCATGACGATGGCATCTGCCTCCTGAAGTTTCTTCAGTGCTTGCTGAGAGTCGTCTTCTTTGAGCGAGCATTTATTCTTTGACCGGCAGGCCATACATCCTATACAAGCCTTGATACTGAGATTGTTAGTGTTTATTTGTTCTACCTTTGCTTCATGGCGTTCAGCTTCCTCTTGAATGATTCTGAGCATTTGCTGAATAAGTCCGTTGGGGCGCGGACTTCCGTTGATTATCAGTATATTCATCTCTGTACTTTTGGATTAAACTCGCTGCAAATGTACGAGAAAAATGTAGCAAACATCTGTAAAAAACGGACAATCCTTCCTCTCCCTCCCCTCACTCAAACAAATAATGCAGGCGAGTGTGCTCCCCCTCATCTATATATGATATGGAAAGAGGAAGCCCACTCGCCTGCATGCAGGTGTGTGCGTGAGGCACGGCAGAGAGCTATTTGTTCTTATGGCGGTTGGCTCTCCGCTGTCTGATGTCAGCCTTATGTTTGGCGCTGGCACTGCCGTGAGTACCCGTGATGTACGTTTTCTTTTTGGCTTTAGTCTTGACTTTTTCTTCGGGCTTCGGCCCTTTCAGTTTGGCACCTTTGAAGGTGATGCCACCCTGTATGGCCTTCTGCACCTCGTCGTCGCTAACGTGGCGTTGAATGGTCATAATCTTAGGGAATCAATGGTGGAAAAGGCGGATGCCAGTGAAAGCCATGGCAATGCCATATTTGTCGCAAGTGTCGATGACATGGTCGTCGCGCACGCTGCCTCCAGCCTGTGCCACGTAGGTCACGCCGCTTTTGTGCGCACGCTCGATGTTGTCGCCGAACGGGAAGAAGGCATCCGAACCGAGGGCAACGTTGGTGTTCTGGGCTATCCAAGCCTTTTTCTCTTCAGTCGTCAGCACTTCAGGCTTTTCAGTGAAGAACTGCTGCCATGCGCCATCGCAGAGCACATCGTCGTGGTCTTCAGAGATATAGATGTCGATGGTGTTGTCGCGGTCTGCACGGCGAATGCCCGGTATGAAGGGCAGGTTCATGACTTTCGGGTGCTGTCGCAGCCACCAAATATCAGCCTTCTGCCCTGCCAGGCGTGTGCAGTGTATGCGGCTTTGCTGTCCGGCTCCGATGCCGATGGCCTGTCCGTCCTTGACGTAGCATACAGAGTTTGATTGCGTATATTTCAGCGTGATGAGGGCAATCTTCAGGTCACGGCGTGCCTCTTCGCTGAAGTGCTTCGCCTTCGTAGGAATATTGTCGAAGAGGGCATCCGCAGAAAGGTCAATCTCGTTGCGTCCCTGTTCGAAGGTGATGCCAAACACCTGTTTGCACTCTGTGGGGTTCGGGCGGTATGCAGGGTCAATCTTCAGTACGTTGTATGTTCCCTTACGCTTTGCCTGCATAATTTCCAAAGCTTCGTCCGTATAGGCAGGAGCAATGACTCCGTCAGACACTTCGGGCTTGATGAGCAGTGCCGTGTCGCGGTCGCAGATGTCGCTCAGCGCGATGAAGTCGCCGTACGAGCTCATTCTGTCGGCACCTCGGGCTCTGGCGTAGGCACACGCTTGCGCGCTGATGTCATCGCCTAAAGTGTCGGGCACGAAGTAGATGTGGCGGAGCGTCGGCGTAAGCGGCAGACCGACGGCTGCACCCGCAGGGCTCACATGCTTAAAGCTTGCAGCGGCAGGCAGACCAGTGGCAGCACGCAGCTCTTTGACCAATTGCCATGCGTTCAGCGCATCGAGGAAGTTGATATATCCCGGACGTCCTGAAAGCACCTCAATGGGGAGTTCGCTGCCGTCAGACATAAAGATACGAGAAGGTTTCTGGTTGGGGTTACAACCATACTTTAATGCCAGTTCTTGCATATATATTGTAGAAGATAAAGTGATTGTTTTTTGCAAAGATAGAGGTTACGGCCTGAAACAACAAAGAAAAGTCAGAAAATCTTTATTTCTTCAGAATATGGTTGTAAATTTGCGAAATGAAACTGCGATTTCCTTTTTGGGGAAATTCATTGCAGGTAGGTTCTGTCAATTGCCTTCTGATGTGTTCGCAGCTATCGTGCCGCAGGCCTTTGATTTTCATGAGGGAGCGTAGCGTGCTGCGTGACGAATGAAAATCAAAAAGATACGGTGCGTGAGGCGTGAAGATATCCAATTAAAATAGAAATACTACCTTACATTATAGAACCTTCCAGTAACTGAGCACCCCCGAATGCCACTCACGCAGGAAACGCATCTTATTTCTACCTCCCCACCTTAAAAAGTTGCACAGACTATGTCAGAAACCACCCTATTTCCTGATAGCTTATATTTCATGGACGGGCATACCGAAGCTCAGGCTATGCGCATAGCCCAGAAGTTTCGCGGCATTGGCCTGACAGTGTTCGACGACGCTCAGCTATCGGCATCCAGAAAAGCCATTCTGCACCGAGGCGGCATACGCAATCTGATGCAGCTCGTCAGCCTTTCTGCGCCCACAGCACTCAGTTGGCCCGGAGCAGGGCCAGCTTTCCAGCCCATCCTCCTCCGGCTGCAACAGGAGGTAATGGCAATGCCTGAGAAATATATAGAAAAGTGGGAAACGAAGGTGAAGCCCATCGTATATCCCGATGCTCTGGAGGAAGATACGGCAGTGCCCGCCGACTTCTTCGGCATGATGCTGACGGCGGAAGCATGGGCAGCAGAAGACGAGGAAGGCTGTGAAGCGGGCGAGGATGCCCAATCCCCTTATGCGCTGATGAACAGAATAGCGCGTTTTGAAGCCTGCATTGTGGCAGCTATCCGCGATTTGCAGACGCGATGGAAGCATGCTGGCATCTTGCGCCTCTATTTCATTGAGGGTGCATCGCTGACGAAGATTGCCCGCAGTGAAGGTTTTTCATCGGCAGCAGTTGTGGGGCAAGTCGTTGAGAAGCAGTTTCTTCGGCCGCTGCTGCGTGGCGAAACGCTCTGTGGCATTCGTTTTTCGGAGAGTCTGCTTCGCGATGTTGAAGCGTTGCAGGAGGAGTTGTGCTATTCCGTAGCATCACCGCTCGAAGTGTTGGAGCGCATGGTGCCAGCGCGTTTCCTTTCGGTTTTTGGCCTGACATTGATGCAGCGTCGTCAGATGGATGCAGCATGGGATGCCGACTACATCGTACGCCGCGGCGAGGTGCAACAATGTCGCCGCACACTGCACGGGCTTTTTTCCGTATTGCAGGATGTCGCCCATGCTCCGTGCAGCGAAAAGCAATTGTCCCGCCTCATAGCTCAGTGGGCCATGCTGCCCGATGGCACCTTCCCGTATGGCCTGCCAGTTCCGCACGATGCTTTCCTGCACCGGCTGTTGCAACAGCACAACTGGATAGAGCGTCAGCATCGGGCGTATCGTTTGGTAGCCGTACAGCTATCGCAAACGATGGTGCGCCTGGCTCGCATCATCTACGATGCCCATCGTCCGCTGACGATTTCAGAGATTAGCCAGCTCTACGAACAACGCTATTTAGAACGGCCTCGGAGTTTGCCCATGTCGAGCCTCCACCGTCGTTTCCCGGAAATATGTCCTGTCAGGCGTGGTGTATGGGAATATCGTGCGCGCCCCCGCCGCTAACAGCGAGGGATAAGCTGAAGTTTTGCCGAGGGCGTACAGAAAGAGCCTCGGGGGTAGTGCATACCTCCGAGGCTCTTTCTGTTTATGGATGTGTGGGCTAAAGAAGCATTTTGAAACGAATGAGCTGCGCAGTCCTCTGCCTTACGATGAAAAGAGAGAGGCCAGGATTATTTTTTCAGGAAGCCATATTCATATACTTTGGGTTCAATCTTTTCCGCCAATGTCTTCATCCGTTGCCTCAGCGTGGAGAGCAGGGCGGTGTATTGAGGGTCAGAACTTTCGGAGTTCATTTGCTCCTTGCCCTTGGCGGTGGTCTTCGTGCCTTGGAAGTGAAGCCGAATATCGTAATAAGAGGCATTGGGGTTTGCCCCCGGCTGTTTGTGATAGTATCGCCATAGCTCACGCCCTGCATCCATCACAGCCTGTGCCTCGCTGGAGAATGTTATGGCACCTTGGGGAAAGCAAGAGGTTGCAGGATGCCCGAACAAGTCGAGTTGTTGGGTTGCTGGTTCGTTGCTGGTGGAAGTCTTGCCAGAGATGAAGTTGTGCATGAAATGACTGTCGAAAGCATCCTGTGCGCCCACCTCCTTTTCGGTGAATGGTATCCAGTGGTTCACGCCGTGACGGCTTTGGATATTGTTTGAATTGCTAAAGAGGGAAAAGGTAAGGCAGTCGCTTTGGAATATCGCATCCGTTTTCCATCCGTCGTTTGGATATAGAAACTGGTCGCGGTCGTTGAGCCAAGTGGCTTTTATACTGTGGCGGACAGCAAGAAATATGCAAATGACGATAAGGTTATTTGGTGTTACCCACCATCCTCTTGGTGTAGGCATTTGCTCTTTTTTGTTCATCAGATAAACAAGTTTCTGGTTTTGGAAATCATTTCTTCCATTGCTCATGAATCCTAACCGTTTGCCTGCTTCATCTTTGTGTTCTAAAACCCATTTGCCAATAACCCCTTTCTCCTTATCATAGCAATAAACCGTCTTTTTACGGGCAAACGTACCGTCGGAAAGGAACACGTCAGCTTCTATTGAGTCAAACAATTCCTGTTTTGAAAAATCCCAAATATAGAACCCGATTGGGAATTTCCCTCTTACATTATCAAAAGAGGAAGCTGGGACAAGGAAAAGCCGTTCTGGCTTCGCCCTGACAGCTCGCCGGAAATCACGGAAGTTCGGTGCTAGCAGATTTTTCAACGTTGAAAAATTTGCAAGCACTGATGAAGGGATTTCTTTATAAATCCTTATCATGAACTGTGCGAAGAGTTCACGGCCTGCAATACCCATTATGGGTAGATATCTCTGATATATTTTGGTCTTTACGGCTACATCGGTCTTATTCTTTGAAGTACCTCTTAGTTGCCTAATCTCTCCTGCCTCCGCATACGGAGGATTGATATAGATGACAAGATGTTTGCGCTTCTCAGGGTCATTGATGATTTTGCGCAGCCCTTCGGGCAGACGGTCGAAGGAGTCGTTGAGGAAGTCGAATTGGAACACATGGCTTTCGAGCAGGTCAAGGCTTTTTTCCTTGATACGATCTTTCATCACCTGCACGTCAGCTTCATCAAGCGTGGATGCCCAAATCTGGTAAGGCTCTGTCAGCCCGAACAGTAGGTTACCCGTGCCTGCACAGCAATCCCATACGTAGTAGTTCTGTTGCCAGTCTTCACCGAGTTCCGCAGCAAGATATTCCTGCGATTTCTGCACCCACTGGGGCGGTGTGAAGAATGCGCCTTGATAGCGTCGCAAGTCTTGCGGGATGAGCAAATCGCGTCGCTTGAGTATAATGTCAAGATATTCGTGGTGCGGAGGACGCTTGTATTTGTTCCAAAATTGGCGATAGGCAGTCTTTTTGTCGTTGAACGTGGCTTCGCTGAACAGTGCTGTGCCACCGCTCATGAAGTCTTGGAGAATCTTATAGTAGTCGCCACGGAGCACTACGGCAAGTTTCTCACGCAGCGTATAGTCATTGCGTGAGATGAGGTCAGCATAAAAGAAATCCACTATGCTGTTCTTGGGCACATCGTCCCAATTGACGGCGATAGAGGGCTTTACTTCTTCCACCCATCGCTGGAATACGAACAGGAAATTATTTTTGGTGATGTTGATGCCACTTGTATGCTGCTTCCCCATTTTGAAGTTTGAGCGGATGAAGCGGCGAAGGGCTTTTTCATCTTTTTTATAGTTGTATTGGAATATTTTTTGGCTCAGTTGGTCGTGCAGCTTATCGTACAGATTCTTGAACTCGCGTGTTTCGTGATTGGATGGGGTGACATTCCAGTTAAAGTCGTTCTGATAGAACACTTCCATCACGTTGTGAAACTCTATGAAAGCTATTTTCTCCTCATCGAAGGCACCCAGAAAGCGAGGTGGCAGGTGTTCTTCGTGTGTGCGTGCCTTACCAATGGTTATGATGAGCTGTACGAACGAAGCGAGGATGTCTTCTTTGGTTCCTGCCTTGGCCTCTGCCCAAAGGAAATATTCGCGGTCGAAGAGTTCCGTGCCATCTTTATGCTGGCGGAGTGTCACGGCAAAGTCGATGTCGCCAAGTATGGGAGTGGCATCGTATTCCTGAAAGAACTTGTCGCGTATGCGGTTCTTCACTTCCTCTTCTCTTATCCTGCTGTTGTTTGCCATATCTGTTTGAAAGATGCTTCTTGTTAATGAATAGTATTTTTTTTAGCCAGATTCTTCGGGTTACAGGGTTCTGGAATGCCCTAAACGTCAGATTTGTCGCTGCCTTCATGTCGGATGACATTAGATTTTACAGTATAAATCAGCCTCGTTCAATGGGGCATTGTGTAACAGATAGTGCCTCTTGCATCAGGCTGGCTGTTATCGTCAGCTTTTGACTAATAATTTCCTTAGTGACTATTTGCCTTTTGGAGATATTCTTTGTCACACAGATGTTTACATCGTTTACACCGACATTTGCACTGCCACCCTTTTTCTCTATCATAGGGTATGAATGACCAGCTTTTCATTGTGTTTACCATCGTCTGCTTCTTGGCAGAAGTGGATTTCGCAGCTCTGTGGTAGATGCTTTTGACAGACTATATTGTATAACGCTGTTCAATGATGCAAAAGTAAGAAAAGAAACTCAAACAGCAGTATGTTTGGCTGATAAAAGGTGTATTCAAGCAGAGGATGCAGACAGGATGCTTGATGTCGATTGTCAATTTTCAACAGCACTTTTGGTCTCAGAGTGACCACATAGAGGGGTAAAAGTCATCACTTAAAGGGGCAAAGGAACTCACTTATGGGGGTAAAAGTGAACAATTATTTAGGCAGAGAACAAGCAAATTTTCAGGATGCACATTTGATTTTTATCTGCAGAATGGTAAAGCCTTGTTTCTTGGATTTTTGTCAGGGCGATATTCATATAAAACACTCCTGAATTTGCTATGGAGTTTGAACAAACGTCGGATATATGTAAACTTTGATTGGCAAAACATGAGGAAATGACATTAAATCTTGATTGTACTCTTTGGAAGATGGTTTGAAAATGCAAGAATGTGTAAATTTGTATCATCAAAGCTGTCATGCCGGGAGGGAACAATACCATGCAAATACTGATGTCTTTGAAATAATGACAGGGGAAGCGATGCCGAGGGATGCCCCACCTTTTGTTGCGATTCATTATTTTATCAGAATGTGTGCGGTGGTATCTGTATCATTATCTTTTTTCAGTATTTCCCCCTCCCCTATATGATGTTTGTGCTCGTAGTCCGATAATTACTTTTTCTAACTAACATAATATTACGCTCTATGAAAAAATCTTTGAGTTCAGTTTTCGTGAAATTTACGATGTTTTTCATGCTCCTGACCTGCACGACATTTGCTTTCACTGCTTGTGGAGACGATGAAGATGACAATCTCGGTTCAGCAGAACAGGACAAGACTGGCCTTGTCGGTGTGTGGAAAGGCACAGTGGAGGACGAAGGTACTTACATGTTGACGATGTGTTTTAATGCCGATTACACAGGTTGGGACACTTGTGAGAACGAAATGGAGACGTTTACATGGTACACCGATGGTGACACACTTGTTTTTGTATATCCTGAAGATGAGGGTGAATATGATACGGATGAATACATCTATAAAGTTGCAGGCAACAAGCTCTATCTCTATGAATACGATGATCAGACAGGAGAAAAAGAACTTGTTTGCTTGCTGACACGTCAATAATAAACCCGTAAAAAAAAGGCGTATAGGTCATTTCGGGTGCTAAAATCGCTGTAACTACTGTGAAAATCAATTTGTTACGATGGTTCAAAAGTTTTGAAAAGGTCTAGCGACTGATTGCAACATGCTTTAAAGTGTTGATATACAGCATTATGCAATTTGGAATATGCCAAAGAAAACCCCTAAAAAACACCCGAAATGACCTATAAGCCAAAAAAAACTCGGCTGCGCATTGTCAGCCGAGTTTTTTTTATTTCTGCGAAGCCTCCAGTCGCAGCATTTCATCGCGCAGCATGGCTGCCGTGGCGAAATCAAGGTCTGCGGCAGCTTTTTTCATAGCATCCCGCAGCTGTTCGATGCGCGCTTGCACGTTGTAGATAGCCGTTTCCTCAGCAGCCAGCAGCGGTTCGGAATCGGCAAGGTCGAGATATTGGGAATATCCCGTGGGCTTCTTCTCCCAGCTTTCCGCCGTCTTTCCTTCACGAGCCAGCACGCGGTTTTTGCCAGCGATGGCAAGTTCGCCGCCAATCTCTTTCTTGATTTGCGTCGGCGTGATATGGTGCAACTCATTGTAAGCCATTTGCTTCGCCCGTCGGCGGTTGGTTTCGTCGATGGTGGCTTGCATGGACTTCGTGATTTTCTTGGCATACATGATGACGCGTCCATTGACGTTGCGTGCGGCGCGCCCAGCCGTCTGCGTCATGCTTCGCTTGTCGCGCAGGAATCCCTCTTTATCCGCGTCCAGGATAGCTACGAGCGCAACTTCTGGGAGGTCGAGTCCTTCGCGCAGGAGATTGATGCCAACGAGGACATCGTATGTGCCGGCGCGGAGGTCTTCCATGATTTTGACTCGTTCGAGCGTATCGACATCTGCATGGATATATGCCGTCTTCACGGCTTTGTCGATGAGATACTCGGTCAGCTCTTCTGCCATGCGCTTGGTGAGAGTGGTGACGAGTGTGCGTTCGCCACGTTGGGTGCAGCAGCGAATCTCTTCGAGGAGGTCGTCAACGGGGAAATCCGTGTTGCGCACCTCAATCTCGGGGTCGAGCAGCCCCGTGGGGCGAATCACCTGATCGACATATACACCGCCGCTCTCTTGCAATTCATAGTCGTTGGGGGTGGCGCTGACATAGATGGTCTGCGGCACGATGGCAGTGAACTCTTCAAATTTCAGCGGACGATTGTCGAAAGCTGCGGGAAGCCGGAAGCCATAGTTTACGAGGCTCTCCTTGCGGCAGCGGTCGCCGCCATACATCGCCCGAATCTGCGGCATGGAGACATGGCTCTCATCGACCACGAGCAGAAAATCTTTTGGAAAGAAGTCGAGCAGACAGTAGGGGCGAGTGCCGGGAGCTCTGCCATCGAAATAGCGGCTATAGTTCTCGATGCCCGAGCAATGCCCCAGTTCGCGAATCATCTCAATGTCGTAGCTGACGCGTTGTTCCAAGCGTTCGGCCTCGAGCGTCTTGCCCATCTCCTTGAAGAGTGCCACCTGCTCCACCATGTCGTCCTGAATTTGGCGGATGGCCCGTTCCTTCGTTTCCTTGCTCGTCAGGAAAAGATTGGCAGGATAGAGTTTGTACTCGTCGAAGGAGTGGAGGACATGGCCCGTGTCGGCATCCACCTCTTCGATGGCATCGATTTCATCGCCCCAGAAGTTGATGCGCAGCATACTGTCAGAATAGGCCAGCATGATATCGACGGTGTCGCCTTTCACGCGGAAGTTGCCGCGGGCGGGAGCCACATCGTTGCGGCTATAGAGACTATCGACGAGGCGACGCATCAACTCGGCAGGGGAGATGAACTGCCCGACGCGCAGGGTGATGACGTTCTCGTAGAAAGCGGCGGGATTGCCCATGCCGTAGATGCACGAAACGGACGAGACGACAATTACGTCTTTTCGCCCGGAGAGCAGGGATGAAGTGGCAGCCAGCCGAAGCTTGTCGATATCATCATTGATGGCAAGGTCTTTTTCGATATAAGTGTCTGTGGCGGCGATGTAGGCTTCGGGCTGATAGTAGTCATAGTACGACACATAGTATTCCACGGCATTCTCAGGGAAGAAGTTTTTCATCTCCGTGTAGAGCTGTGCCGCCAGTGTCTTATTGTGGCTAAGAATGAGCGTTGGCTTCCCGATATTCGCAATGACATTGGCTATCGTGAAGGTCTTTCCCGAGCCCGTCACTCCCAGCAGCACCTGAGCTTTTTCGCCAGCGCGCACACCTTCCGTCAGCTCTCGGATGGCTTCTGGTTGGTCGCCAGTAGGGCTATAGGGGGCTGTGAGCTTGAAGTCTGACATGAGTGGGTTATTCTGGCATAATCAGTGCCATCAGCACATAGGCAATGATGGCAGGAAACAGTGCGGTGAAGAAAATCAGCAGCACGAAGGCAATGCGAACAATGGTGGGGTCAACATCAAAATATTCTGCTAATCCGCCGCATACACCACAGATTTTGCGGTCGGAAGACTTTGTGAGTACTCGTTTCATAGGGGATAAAGTGTGAAGGAGCATGATTTTTCGGAACGCGGATGTTTGTCTGCGGAGCATGAGACTGCTGAGCCTCATCCGTAAAAAACTATTTTTAGGTAGGTTCTATCAATTAGCTTGCGATGTATTTGCGACTATCGTGTCGTAGGTCTTTGTTTTTCACGAGGGAGCGTAGCGGGCTATGTGACTGAATGAAAGACAAAAAGATACGGTGCGAGAGGCGTGAAGACAT
>CALZJF010000043.1 GCA_945787885.1 uncultured Bacteroidales bacterium
AATACGTGCTGAATATCTACACAGAGAACCGAGCTTATGCAAAACCCTTCAAAACTGGATTCGGATAAAGTCCGTTCCTTATGGTTTTAATCTGCGTATTGCCTCAAGTCGCATTGTGGGGTAAGGGGAAGGTATGCACAAATCGGACAAAATTCACGCTCATACTATCATGATGCATAGTGTTCAAGCTCTTTACTGCAATTGAGATTGCCATTGAGATTGCTTGCGGATTTTAGGTATAAATTAGTATTCAGTGTAAGGTAGTTTTTCTATTTGTTCTTGGATGTCTTCATGCCTCTCTCACCGTAGGTTTTTGTTTTTCACTCAGTCACGTAGCCCGCTACGCTCCCTCATGAAAATCAAGGACCTACGGCACGATAGCCGCGAAACCATCACGAGCCAATTGATAGAACCTACCTTATATAGGTGAGGGGCGTGTTCTCTCCATTTTACGGTGTAAAAAGCTAAAGGAGCCCCCTGAAGTTTTGCATTTTCTACCAGTCGAACAATACATTTCTGTGGCAAAAATACGAAGGTAAATTTGATTTCCTACGTCAGAAAGAAGAAAAATCGGGGAAAAGGCGTATTTTTGCGGTAAAAAGCCATCGTTTTCCTACGTGAAGCCCTTGCCTTGCAGGAGGCCTCTGGCTTTATATTGAGAATCTCTTGGTCATCTGAATCCTTCACTATGAAATCGCCCACTATGAAATCGCCGGAAATCCTGATTATCTATACGGGTGGCACCATCGGTATGGTGGAAAACCATGCCTCTCATGCGCTTGAAGCCTTCGACTGGAGCCATCTGCAGGCTCGCGTGCCGGAGCTGGAACAATTTCATTTCCACATTGATGCCATCACGCTGGGCGACCCCATCGACTCTTCCGACATGACGCCTGACGACTGGGTGCGCATGGCCCACGCCATCGCCAGCAACTATGCGCGCTACGATGGCTTCGTGCTGCTCCATGGCACGGACACCATGGCCTACACCGCCTCATTTCTGAGCTTCATGTTGGAAGGACTGGCGAAGCCCGTCGTCATCACCGGCAGCCAACTCCCCATCGGGCAGCTTCGCACCGACGGCAAGGAAAATCTCCTGACGAGCATCGAGATAGCTGCCGCACGCGATGCCGAGGGGCTGCCCATCGTGCCAGAGGTGTGCATCTTCTTCGAGAACGAGCTGATGCGCGGAAACCGCACGACGAAAATCAACTCTGAGGGCTTCAACGCCTTCCGCTCCTACAACTTCCCACCGTTGGCGAAGGCAGGCATACATATAGAATACAACACCCACGAGATTATTCAGCATCCCACTCCTGCCTCTTCGGCATGCTATGCGCTGCTCCGCGAGAAGACGGGAAGGCCGCAGCACGAGGGGCTCATCGTCCATGACCGCTACGACAATCATGTGGCCATCCTCACCCTCTTCCCCGGCATCGACGAGAGCGTAGTGCGCGCCGTGGCAGAAACGCCCGGCCTGCGGGCACTCATCCTCCAGACCTTCGGCAGCGGAAATGCTCCGCAGAAGGAATGGTTCATCAGCATTCTCCACGATTTGAACCGCCGCGGCATCATCGTCGTCAATACCTCGCAGTGTGAGCGCGGAACGGTGGAGATGGGGCGATATGAGACCTCGCTGCAACTGCTGCGTGCGGGCGTGCTCAATGGTTACGACTCGACGCTCGAATGTGTAGTGACGAAGCTGATGTTCCTCCTCGGACACGACTGCACGCAGGAGGAGATTCGGCAACTCATGTCGATATCCATTGCAGGAGAGGTGAACGTCAGGGGATAAATCTTGTCTAAACGAAGAAAAAATGCTGAAACGCCTGTACAGAAGCCTGCGCCGATGGCAGAACTGCGCTGCCTGCTGCCTGCTGCCCCTGCTTGTGCTTGCTGCCTGCGCGGCAACCGACGGGGCGGAAGATGATGGCCGGCTGGAATATGCACAATGGTTGCGGATGAAGGAAGGCGCGGGCTATACGCTCTGCAGCATCATGGACCCTTGGAACGAAGGGAAAGTCATGCAGCGCCTCGTGCTGACGGAGGAGGCAAACCCCGCTGCCGACAGTATCGAAGGGCTGCACATCCGCGTCCCCCTGCAGCGAGCCGTCTGCGGTGCCACGCCCCATGCCCATCTGGCATTTCGCCTCGGCAGCGGAGGGCGCATAGCGGGGCTGCTCGATGCCGACTATGCTGTCAGCGACAGTCTGCGCCGCGCCATCGCCAGCGGACTACTGACGGACTGTGGCGGTGCGATGAATCCCGACATAGAACGTCTGGCTGCCTTGCGCCCCGATGCCCTGCTCCTCTCCCCCTTTGCGGGCAGCGGATATGGCGTGCTGGAGAACCGCGGAGTGCCCATCATCGCCTGTGCCGACTATATGGAGACTTCGCCTCTGGGGCGCGCCGAGTGGATGCGACTCTATGGCCGGCTCTTCGGATGCAGGGCCGAAGCCGACAGCCTGTTTGCCGCTGAAACGGCGCGCTATGTCAGCCTGCAGCGCGAGGCTGCGACGACGGCTATGGCTACACGGCCAAGCCTGCTGGTAGATAGAATGCAGGGCGAGGCGTGGCATGTGCCAGGGGCTGAGAGCTATTTGGGACGCCTGTTTGAAGATGCGGGATTTCGCTACGTCTTTCAGAAATATCGCCAGGCAGGCAGCGTGGCCCTGACGCTCGATGAGGCGTATGCCTTGGGGCGCGAGGCTGACTGCTGGCTGCTGCGCACGGCGTCATCTCTTTCTGCCGCCGAACTCCGCCGTGCCGACCCTCGATATGGGGAATTCCGGCCGCTGCAGACGGGCAACGTCTGGCAATGCAACACGCTCACCACGCCCTACTACGACATTCTCCCCTTTGCTCCCTCAGAGCTCCTGCGCGAACTCATCAGTATAGCCCGCCAAGGGCAGCAGGCAGCCGCCGACTCTTTGCAGTATTTCGAACGTCTGCATTGAAATCAGACTCCACCTTTTCATAATTCTCCCTATTTTTTATAATTCTCCCTACTTCATCCATGCTCCGCACATTGCTCCTCCTGCTCGCAGTAGTCCTGCTCTTTCTCGCCAATGTGGCATGGGGGACGGTTTCGCTTTCGCTCCGTGAAGTGTGGGAGGTGCTGATGGGCGAAGGCGATGGCGTTGCCCGCTTCGTGGTGATGGAGAGCCGACTTCCTGCTGCGCTGACAGCCACTCTGGCAGGGGCATCGCTTTCGATAGGCGGACTCCTCATGCAGACGCTTTTCAGAAATCCCCTTGCCGACCCTTCCATTCTCGGCATCAGCAGTGGCGCAGGCCTGGGAACCGCCATCGTGCTGCTCGCCTTCTCTGGCATCGGACTGCTTGCCACAGCCTCGGCAGCCATGGTGGGAGCCATCGTGGCCATCTCGCTCCTCGTGGCAACGTCGGCGTGGGTGAGGAGTTCCACGTCGCTGCTCGTCGTCGGCGTCATGCTTTCAAGCATCATAGGCAGTCTGACCTCGCTGCTCAACTTCTTCGCTACCGACGAGGGCGTGAAAAGCTTCGTCATCTGGGGTCTTGGCAATTTCAATGGTTGTCAGGGTGAGCGTCTGGGGGTGTATGCCGCCTGCTGCCTGCTGTCACTGCTGCTGCTTCCGCTGACGTTTCGCTCGCTCGATGCCCTGCTCTTGGGCGACGACTATGCGCTGAGCGTGGGCATCAACGTGCGTCGGCACCGCACACTGCTGCTCCTGCTCGTGGGATGGCTGACGGCGGTGACGACGGCGGTCTGCGGCCCCGTGGCTTTCATAGGGCTGGCAGTGCCTCACGCTGCTCGCCGCCTGACGCGCTCCGCCCTCCACCGCCGTCTGGCCCTCGCCACGCTCCTCTTGGGCAGCGGCACCGCGCTGGCGTGCCTCTTCATCTCGCGACTTCCCGTGATTCTCGGGCTTTCGCACTCCATACTCCCCCTTGGCTGCATCACGCCGCTCATTGGAGCCCCCGTGGTGATTGCCATCCTCACGCTGCGCCGCTCATAATCATGCGCCGCTCATCATCAACAACAGAAACAAACATGAAACCCTATATACTCCTTTCAAACGACGATGGCTATCAGGCTGCCGGCCTGCGCTATCTCATAGAGACGCTGAAGCCGCTGGGGCATCTCATCGTAGTGGCACCAGACGGCCCACGCTCTGGCTATGGCTGCAAAATCACGACGCAGAACCCTTTCACCCTGCATCCTGTCAGCCACGACGAGGGGATTGACGTTTATGCCTGCAGCGGCAGTCCGGTGGATTGCGTGAAACTGGCTTTCAACATTCTCCTCCCGCGTTTGGGCATACGTCCGTCGCTGGTGGTCTCAGGCATTAACCACGGCGACAACTCATCGGTCAATTCCTTCTACAGCGGCACGATGGGCGTCGTCACGGAAGGCACGTTGCAGGGCGTGGCGAGCATTGGTTTTTCCCTCTGCGATATGTCGGCGAATGCTGACTTCTCAGCCTGCGGGCCTTACATCGTGCGCATCGTGGAGAAAGTTCTTGCAGAAGGTCTGCCGCCTTTCACTTGTCTGAACGTAAACTTCCCCCGTACGGATGGCATCTACGGCTGTTCGATGGACTGCAACCCCGTTGCTGCCTCTTCAGGGAAGAGCGATGTCGCGGCCGCCGCCTCCGCGGGCTACAAGGGCATCAGGGTGTGCAGAATGGCCCGCAGCGCGTGGATAAACGAAGTGGCAGAATGCCATCGCCCGGGCAGCGGAAGTCCGTACTATTGGCTGACGGGCGAGGTGAAGGAACTGGAGCCGGAAGCCACCGACACTGACCGCTGGGCTCTCTACCACGGCTATGTGGCAGTGACGCCCCAGACCCTCGACACCACCGCCTATGCGCTGCTGAAGGACTGGAAGATGGAATGAAGAATGAGGGCTTATGTTTAAGATAAGTGAAGTAAGTAGGTGATGAAAGTTAGTTTTTATACATACCATCATCATTCTTACTGTGCTTACTAAGAAATAATATTCATTACCTACTTAATGAAATACTTCATCGTCTGCGGCGAAGCATCGGGCGACCTCCATGCCTCGCATCTCATCACCGCCCTGCGCGAACGCGATAGGAAGGCTCAGTTCCGATTCTTCGGAGGCGACCTCATGGCAGCGGCGGCGGGAACGCGTGGAAAGTTGCTCCGCCACTATAAGCAGCTGGCTTATATGGGATTCGTGCAGGTGCTGCTGCACGCCCGAACGATTCTGAAAGGGCTGCAACAATGCAAGGCGGCCATACGGGAGTGGCAGCCAGACTGCGTCATCCTCGTAGATTATCCCGGCTTCAACCTCAGGATAGCCTCGTACGTGAAGCGCCGTGGCATCTGCCCCGTGGTCTATTACATTCCGCCGAAGATATGGGCGTGGAAGGAGCACCGCATCCGCGCCATCAGACGCTATACCGACCGTGTGCTCTCCATACTGCCCTTCGAGCCGTACTATTATCAGGACAGTCATGGCTTTGAGGTGGAATACGTGGGGAACCCTACCTACGACGAGATTGCTGACCACCTGAAATCCACGGGACGCGACATTGCCGACGCCTCCACCTTCGGACAGAACGGGCGGAAGGCTGCCGACATCATCGCGCTGCTGCCAGGCTCGCGCCGACAGGAAATCTCGGGCAACCTCCCGACGATGCTCGAAGCCCTCGCCACGCTGCAGGACGAAAATGTGAAACGCCCCTTCTGCTTCTTCATCGCCGCCGCTCCCAACATCGAAGATGAGGTGTATGAGCGCATCATCAAACGCCATGCCCACGGATTCCGCGTGGACATCTGGCGCAAGCCTACCTACGACTTGCTCATGACTGCCCGAGCCGCACTCGTCACGAGTGGGACGGCAACGCTCGAGACTGCCATTCTCGACGTCCCGCAGGTGGTGTGCTACCACATCATGGGCGGACGTTTCATCAATTGGGTGCAACCCTACTTCCTGAACTGCCCCTTCATCTCGCTGGTCAATCTCATCGTCGGACGCGAGATAGTGCCCGAACTCGTGGCGGCGGACATGAATCAGGAGGAAGTGTTGGAGCGTCTGCGCGAAATCCTCGACGGCGACGTGCGCGAGAAGATGCTGGCCGACTATGCCGAGATGCGCAGCGAACTGGGAGCTGTGGGTGCCCCGGAGGTGGCTGCCGACAGCATCATGCAGCTGCTGGGCGAACACGAACCACATAAGGTAGGTTCTATAAATTAGTTTTCAATGTAAGGCAGTGTTTCTGTTTTACTTGGATGTCTTCACGCCTCTCGCACCGTATCTTTTTGTTTTTCACGAGGGAGCGTAGCGGGCTACGTGACTGAATGAAAAACAAAAACCTACGGCACGATAGTCGCAAATACATCGCAAGCTAATTTATAGAACCTACCATAAAAAAAGTAGATAAGTTAAGTAGGTAAGCCCCAAGAATCATTTTATGGCCATCTTCCTGCTGAGCTCCCGCTTTCCAAGTAATCATTTTCACCCCTCAAAGTGATTGTCTTGACCCCGGAGAATGGCCATTTTTCCCTTCAAAAAGGTCAGTTTGCGCCGAAATCTTCCGTAGAAGCAAGGCATCTTACCGTGAATAATTCCTACTATATACTTACCATAAAATAATTTTTATTACCTACTTATTTAGCCAATCAGACAAACCCTATAAACACATTATACACCTATGAACGAAATTTCCACTCGTTTTGCCGAGATGCTCCTCAATGTGAAGTGCATCAAGGTTCAGCCCGAAGCCCCCTTCACGTGGGCGAGCGGTTGGCTCTCTCCCTTCTACTGCGACAACCGCAAGACGCTGGCTTACCCTGAGGTCCGCACCTTCGTGAAAGAGCAGTTGGCACGCATCGTCAGCGAGAAATATCCTGAAGCAACAGCCATCGCCGGTGTTGCCACGGGTGCCATTGCCCAGGGTGCCCTCGTGGCCGATGCCCTGAATCTGCCGATGTGCTACGTTCGCTCCAAGGCGAAGGACCACGGCATGGGCAATCTCATCGAAGGCACGCTTCCGGAGGGTGCGAAGGTGGTGGTCGTGGAAGACCTCATCAGCACGGGCGGCAGCAGCCTCAAAGCCGTCGAGGCACTCCGCGCTGCGGGATTTGAAATCCTCGGCATGGTGGCCAGCTATACGTATGGCTTCCCCGTCGCTGCCGAGGCTTTCAAGGCTGCCAATGTAGAGCTCACCACGCTGACGAACTATGAAGCCGTGGTAAGCACGGCCCTCGCCAGCGGATACATCGAAGAGAAACACGTGCCGATGCTCGCAGAATGGCGCGCCAATCCCAGTGAATGGGGAAAGTAAACGCTTGCCATGACGAAATACGAAAGCCAAATCTACACGGTCAATGCTACGCAGGAGCATGCCTACGAGCGGATGTCGAACCTGAAGAACTTTGAGGCTCTCCGCTCTCTGCTCACTATGCCTGACTTTGCCGAGCGAGTCATGGCAAACGTCCCTGCCGAGCATGCTGACAAAGTGTCGCCCGAGAAGATTCAGCAGATACAGCAGCAGCTGGAGAATGTGGTGTTTTCGGAAGACGCCGTAAGTTTTGAGTCGAAGATGGGACTCATCACCCTCGCCATCACCGAGCGCGAAGCTCCGAAACTCGTGAAGCTTCAGGGCGTCAATACGCCCGTGGATGTCACTCTCTGGGTGCAACTCCTGCCGCAAGGTCCTTACCAGTCGAAGATGAAGGTGACGGTGGGCGCCGACATGAATTTCTTCGTCAGAAAAATGGTGGAGAAATATCTCAAGCAGGCTCCCGACGGCATTGCCAACTTCCTCTGCTATCTCTTGGCGATGTAGCTTATCTCTTCGGGGCATACTTTCAGGAGTATGCCCCTGTGTTTTTTCTTTTGCACTGCTAATCCATGCGCATCATCAAGCATTTTCTTCTTTCCCTCATAGCCCTGCTGCTGCTTCCCTGTTGCGACGATACGGAATATGAGTATGCCTCGCTGCGGGCGTACTTCCATTTCTCCCCCGTCACGGCAGCCCCCAAGACGCTCTACCCCGCTCTCACCAGCCCGGGGCAATGGTGCAGCGTCAGCGTCAGTGCCACTTCGTTCATCTTCAAAGCCATGGATGGCCAGACGGACACGTATCCCATCAATGCCGTTGACCAATATCATTCGCGCATATGGGTGAGCGGACTGCTCATCGGCACTCCCTCCGTACTCCCCGTCGGGAGCACCGACTTCGCCCCCATCTGCTACGACCTCGTCTGTCCGAACTGCCGGGAGAACGATGCCGTCACGCGGGCACTGCGCTTGGGCGAGGCTGGGACGGACTATGCCGAATGCACACGATGCCAGCGCAGATACGGGCTCAACGAGCAGGGCATGGTGACGGCAGGGGCCGTGGAGCATGAGCGGAACATCCCCCTCTACCGCTATCGTTGCTCCTACGCCAATAATACCTTCGTCGTGCAAAACTAACAATAATTTTTTGCCTACTTGTCCTCAACGCTTCATTTCTTTCCCCTCTAATCCTGTTTCAGACGATGGCCATACGCTTAATTTTCAATCCTGCGGAACAGCCCCTCGCAGGCTGCTCCAAAATGTGGGGATGCCCCGATTTGCCTGACGCTTTGGAATATCCCACGGTCAGCGTGGAAGATGGCGACGAAACGATAGAAGACCCCATGACTTTCGTCTGCCAAATTCGTCTCGCCGACATAGCCGCGCTCGACCCCGAGGGCCGTCTTCCCCACGAAGGCATGCTCTATTTCTTCGCCTGCCTTGACCACTTCTTTGGCAACTTCGATGCTCTCGCCAGTCCGGGCATGGGCGAATGGGATTCGCGCTATTTCAGAGTGCTCTACAGCAAGCAGTCTGACGACTTGCACCCCCACCGTATCGTCTTCGACGACGGCACTCCCTACGGCTTGCCGGCAGAGAGCATCAGTTTTGAGCATTGCCCGGACAAGGCGGATGGCTTCAAACTTCTCGGCAAACCCTTCTTCGACGAGATAGAAGACCTCTTTCCAGGCTGGACAACTCTGCTGCAATTAGACTGCGATGACCGTTGGCACTTGCTCTTCTATGATATGGGTATGCTCGTCTTCCTGCAGCAGGATGGCGACATTCGCTGCTATCTCCATTCGCTGTAGGGGGGGGCTTGTAGGCTATATGGCTCGCGTACTCCCCTTAATTTCCCCACACAACGATGCAGATGATATTACGCCTCTGCCGCCTTGCTTTTTGCAGGCTGATATTCTATTAACACCTGTGAAAATACAGCACCCTGCAAGAGTCACTTTCTCTTGCAGGGTGCTGTATGTATATATATATATGAATAGGAGGAATTATTCCGGCACGAGTTCGTTCTTCTGCGGCAGGGCTCGCCATCCTTCGCCGTATGCGGCCTGCGCGCTCATGACGATGACGAAGGCGCGAGGGTCGTAGTCGCGAATCTGCTGCTTCACCATGTTCGTCTCCTTCTCGCGGACGACGAGGAAGAACATCTCCTTCTCCCGGCGCGTATAGAGGCCGGAAGCCTTCACACACGTGGCGGTGCGGTCAAGCTTGTTGAGGATGAAATCGCGCATTTCGTTCACGTTGCGGTCAGAGATGACGAAGATGAGTTTGTCTTGCTGCGTGCCGTTGATGACGATGCCCACTGTCTTTCCTGCTATGTAAACTGCCAGGATGCTATAGAGCGAGAGGAGCACGCCGCGCGCAGGGTTTGCCTCTTCGCCAAGCCCTAAGGCGATGACGAGCATGCCGGAGGTGACGACGATGGCATCGCAGAGGATGATGGAGACGGAAAACTTGATGCCGAGATATTTCTGCAACATCATCGCCACGATGTCCGTGCCGCCAGACGTGGCTTTCGTGCGGATGATGATACCGCTGCCTATTCCTATAAGCAGTGCGCCGAAGATGACGCTGAGGAGCAGATGGTCGCTGAGGTTGAGGATGCCTCCGAGCAGCATGGCGGGGTCCAGACTTTCTACGGCCTCTGGGGGATAACACCATTCCGTCATGAGGTTCATGATGGCGGGCGTGAGCAGGGCGGCAAAGATGGTGCGTCCGCCGAGGCTATTGCCAAAGGCGATGAAGGAGAGGCATAGGAGCGGAACGTCGAACATATAGCCGAACGTGCCGACCTTGATACTGGGGAAGATGCTGTGGAGCACGATGCTGGCACCATATACGCCGCCCGGGACAATGTTGTAGGGATTGATGAAAAGCACAAAGGCCATCGACAAAATCGAACAACCTACGAAAATCTTTACCATGTCGAGCCACCACGTGCGCGAGAGAAGGCTCTGCTTGATTTCGCTTCTGACGTTTGACATAGACCGAACATTTAAGGGGAAAAAAATGATAACCCCGTATGCTCTGGAGTTATCGCTTCTCTGTTAGTGCCCGAAGCGGGACTCGAACCCGCACAACCGTTGCTGGTCAAGGGATTTTAAGTCCCTCGTGTCTACCATTCCACCATTCGGGCAGTAAAACTGGGTGCAAAGGTAGATGAAAAAGGCGGAATGGCAAAATTTCTCATTCGTTTTTAGCGTCTGCCTCCCTATTTTCACTTTGCAATCAGATGGAGAAGGCTATGAAAATAATTTTATCCTGCCCTCCTATACACAAGAATCGTGCGCTCGCAAACGCACGATTCTCATGTTTCTTAGGATGCTCGCTCTATGGCAGCGCATTGAGGATGCGCATTCCGCGGGCCTCTTCTGCCTTTCCGAGGTCCATATACCGGTTGAGGGCATTGAGGGCGGTGCGGCGGAGTTCCATATCGGCGGTCTGGTCGTGGAGTTCTGCCGCCACATGGTCGAGCCATTCGTCGGCATCGCGCTCGCTGAGGCGTTTCCCCTTGCTGAATGCGCGGCCGAAGATGAGCCATGCCACGAGGCGCTGCATCGGTTCGTCTGCCGCCACGAGGCGGAACGCCAGGTCGGCAGCATAGTCTTCTTCGGCCAGCAGATACATCGTGAGGGCTTGTGCCTCCTCGGCATACCGCAACTGGCTCACCCACTCCTCTGCCAGGTCGGCTGCAAACGCCTCTTGCGGCATAATCATGCAGGCCAGGAGGCGGCATTCGCGGATGTTCTCCTTCCAGAGAGCCTGCGCCAGCGCGGCGGCATCGTCGGTCAGGCCGGCTATTTCTGTGCGCATTTCGCGAAGGCGGGGCTGGTCGACGCCGAAGTTCACCTTGTATGCCAGACCCTGTTGGCGCATCGACGCACTGACGGGGCCGCTCATCATGCCGCGCAGCATGCGTTTCACTTCGCGCAGTTGCCAGGCTAAATCTCTTTTCTCTTCCATGGGTTTGATGATGAAAAAAAGAGGAGCCATAGCTGTCAGGCTCCTCTTTGACCATTGTTTTCTCGTGAGGGGGGCAGGCAGCCGGAGGGCTTGCCTTGCGGCTCCTGTTGTCGCTCCTTGATTGTTTCTCTTCGGTTATTTCTCCTCGGTTATTTCTCTTTGATGTTCAGGAGCTCCACCTTGAAGACGAGGGTGGAATAGGGCGGGATGTTGCGGTTTCCGCGCTCGCCGTATGCCAGATTGTAGGGGATGCAAAGTTCATAGACCGAACCCACGGGCATCATCTTCAGTGCCTCGGTCCAGCCTTTGATTACTTGCGTCACACCGAACGTTGCCGGCTGCTTGCGCTTGTAACTGGAGTCGAAGACGGTACCGTCAATCAGGCGGCCCTCATAGTTCACCTCCACCTTGCTCGTATCCGTGGGGAGTGCGCCCTCGCCCTGCTTGATGACCTTGTAGAGCAGTCCGCTTCCGGTCTGCTTCACGCTGTCGTTCTTGGCATAGGCTGCCAGAAAGTCGGCATTCTCCTTCTTCACCACCATCTGGCGGTATTCAAACTGCTGCTCTGCAATCTTCATGGCAGAGTCGGGCGTGAGAGTCGACTTTCCGAGCAGACCCTCGGTCAAGCCCTTGATGAAGAGGTCTTTCACCATATACCGGGCAGTATCGCTGCCGGAAGCCTGTTTGTTGAGCGCGGGAATCACCTGCTTCTCGTTCTGGCCGGCGATGGTGGTTCCCATGATGATGGCGCGCATCTTGGCTATTTCTGCTTCAGAATATTTGCCCAGCATGCCATCGATGAAGTCGGCATAGTGGAGGGAGTCCACGTTGTTGCCCTGCCCGATGTACTGCTTGAGGCTGGGGGATTGTGCGACGCCGACGGCGTAGGAGAACGTCTCTCCATCTACGGGTTTCACCTCAGGTTCTGCCACTACGGCCACCTTGGCCTTCTTTCCGGTTTTCTTCTTGGCCGGCTGGCTGGCTGCGGCTCCCAGACAGAGGCTTCCGGCCAGAGCCACAAACATCATTTTACGGATTTTCATGTTCTATAATAAATGGAATATAGACGATGCCAAGCAAGGCAGAGGAGAAATGTATCATCCTCTGCCTTGGGCTTTCATTTTATATTAATTTTATTTCTCAACGATGCTGACGAGCTTCACCTTGAAGACGAGAGCCGAATAGGGAGGAATGGGCCCTGTGCCCTCTTCGCCGTATGCCAGATTCCAGGGAACATAGATTTCCCACTCCGAGCCGACGGGCATGCTGGTCAGTGCGATGGTCCAACCCTTGATGACGGCGTTGCAGGGGAACTTGACGGCGTTGCCCTTCGAGGCATCGAAGACGGTGCCATCAATGAGGCGGCCTTCATATTCCACCTCTACGGTCTGGTCAGCGGTGGGCACTGCGCCCTTGCCTTCAGTGATGACCTTATAGCAAACGCCCTCGGCGAGAGTCTTCACGCCCTCCTGCTTTGCCACATTGGCCATGAACTCCTCGCTTGCCTTGCGCTTTTCGCCATAGACTTTCTCATTGGCCTTAGCCGTCATGGTCTGAATGGTCTTCATGAGCATGGGCTGGATGGTCTGGCGCGTATAGGGCACACCAGCGGTGTCCGTCAGAGCGATGCGGTCCAGACGTCCGTCGTTCAGACCCAGGAGGAAGTTCTTCTCGGAGATATGGCGTGTGCTGTCGCCGGCGAACACCTGATTCTCCAGGCTCGTGAACATGCGGGTCTTCATCTGCATACCCGTCTGCATACCGAGCTGATAAGCCATTTCCTTCTTGTTGTCAGCGACGGCGAGTCCGTCCTTCATGCCCTTGATGAACTGCTCTACATACATAGAGTCAGCGCCAGCCTGCATCAGATAGTTCTTGATGTCTGCTTCTGTGGGGCTATTGACTACACCGAGGGCATAGCTCAGCGTGTCAACGTCAGTCTTCAGGTTTGCCTTGGCAGTGCCCGGCTTTTCGCATGCGCTCAGGAGCGCAGCGGCTGCAACAGCAGCGAATAATAATTTTTTCATAGATATTTACCAGTAAATTTATTTTCCTTCTATTCCGAGGAGCTCCACATCGAAGATGAGTGCGGCATAGGGGGGAATGCTGCCGCCCGCTCCCTGTGCGCCATAGGCGAGCTGATAGGGGATGTAGAATCTGAACTTCGAACCTACTGCCATGTGCTGCAAGCCCTCGGTCCATCCGCGGATGACGCCGCGGAGGGGGAAGGTGGCGGGCTCGCCACGGCGATAGCTGGAGTCGAAGACGGTGCCGTCGATGAGGCGGCCCTCGTAGTGGCAGCGCACGCTGTCCTCAGCCGTTGGCTTCATGCCGATGGCTGCCGTCAGCACTTCATATTGCAGACCGCTCTCCAGCACGACGATGCCTTCCTTGCCGGCATTCTCTGCCAGGAATTTCTCGCCAGCCTCGCGGGCAGCACGTCCGGCCTCGGCCTCGCGCTCCTGCAGGAACTTCTGCACCGTCATCTGTGCCTCGCCGAGTGTCATCTCGGTGGTTTCGCCGTTGAGCATGGCCGTCACGGCTTGGGTGAAACGGGCGGTGTCAAGACCGCTGACTTGCATTTCCTTCAGGTTCTGGGCAATGAGCATGCCGAGAGCGTAAGATATTTTATCCATAGAGATTTTGTTATGACGTTGTTAGCGTTACTATCGTTATTATCGTTGTTGACGTTATTGGCGTTAATGTCGTTATTATCGTTAGTGCCTTTATTCTTTGACACGCGTATCGCCCACTAATAGAGCATGTTGAATTGCAAATGTACGCCTTTTTTGCTGTTTCCTCCCAATTATTTTTCAATAAATCCCTCAAAATCGCCCGTTCTCCACCTTTTTGCTTTCTCCATACCGTATAAGGAGGTCTTTTGCATAGTCGATGGTGGCGCAAATGTTCGCCTCATCGCCATCGTAGGCATTGATGATGAAGAGCAGGCGACGCGTGTCCATGCTGAGCATCGTGCGGGTGCTGTCGCTCGTAGGCGAGGCGATGGGTCCGTCTGCATCGCGATAGACGGGGAGCCCCTCGATGTTCAGGCTGCCGCGCCCGATGCCCTCATACGCCTCGTCAGCACGCCCGATGCCCAACCCCACGTTTCCCACCACGCGGTCAGCATCGAGCAACCCCGTGGCATAGCCGCAACGCAGCGAAACGAGGTTGCCCAAATCCACCAGCGTATTCACGCTGTACAGACTCTTGCCTTGCAGCACGCGGCGTGCCAACTGTTCGCAGGCGGGGCGATAGCGCGAGGGGTCTTTCCCGCAGGCACGATAGGCAGCGCGGGTGGCGGCGATGCCACTGCGCAGCTTCACGCTGTCCGGGGTGAAGGCTGCGCGCAGAGCCTGGCATTCTGCTTCGATTTCTGCCCACAGGGCGGGAGACGTGGGGCTGTTGACGACATCTGCCAAGAGGTATGCCCCTTTGAATGATTCCCATTTTTCCTTGAACAGGGGTGTTTGTGTGATTTCCATGATTATTATGGTTTTGAGGTGTACAATATTGAGCCTGAGCCGCGCCCCACAGAGGCAGACTGGCGAAAGTGACTGCTTTGCCCCCTCAAAGTGATTGTTTCAGGGGTCAGAATGACCATTTTCGGGGGTCAGAATGACCATTTGGAGAGCAAGACTCGCCTGAAAATTTCTTCACCGTTGTGGCGGCGGCGCTCATGCAGGCTCTCTGTTGCTGAGAAGTCCCTGAATGATGCTTCCTGCCAACATGAAGCCCGCAGTGGCAGTGATGTGTACCATGCTGCCATTGACGTGTACTTTCCGCGCGTGCCAGCTGGCTTCCTCGCCCTCAGCCGTGGCCGCCGGCTCGCACGCCTCGCCCAAATTGGGGAGCACCTCGTCAGAAAACACGCAGCGAAACTTTCTTTTCGGGAATCTGTTTGTGCGCTTGAAGCGTTCGCGAAGGGCCCGCGCCAAGGGGCAGCCTTTCACCTTCCAAAACTCTGCCATCTGCAGCCGCGTCGCGTCGAGTTTGCGCGCGGTGCCCATGGAGGCCACAAACACCGCCTTCGTCTGCGCAGCGTGCAAGATGAGTTCTGCCTTTTCCGCCAGCGAATCGATGGCATCCACGATGGCATCATAGTGCTCCAGCCCGAAGCTCGCCGCCGTCGTGCTGTCATAGACTTCGCGGAGCGCGGTGATTTCGCACTGGGGGTTAATCTCCAGCAGGCGGCGGCGCAGTGCCTCCACCTTCGCCTCGCCCACGGTCAGCGTGGTGGCCATCACTTGCCGGTTCACGTTCGTTGCATCCACACAGTCAGAATCTACGATGGTCAGGCGTCCGATGCCGCTGCGTACCAGACTCTCGGCACACCAGCTCCCCACTCCGCCGACGCCGAAGATGATGACGCGGGCGGCGGCCAGACGCTTCATGGCTTCTGCCCCGACGAGGCGTTCCGCCCGCCCGAATATATCGCCCATGCCCTCTCGTTTCATGGTCGGGGCAGGATTTGCAGGAGTCGCTCCATGCCTTTTGAAGCGATGTCCTTGATGACGGTCACATCGTAGTCTCGCGGCGTGGCCACCTCCTTCGGGTCAATGAGATAGACGGGAATGTCCTTTCGGCAGTAGCGTATGAGGCCCGCAGCGGGATACACCTGCAGCGATGTACCGATGATGATGAGAATGTCAGCCTCCATGCAGGCTGCTGCTGCGCGCTCAATCTCTGGCACAGCTTCGCCGAACCATACGATGAAGGGGCGGAGTTTCGACCCATCGCCCGCCTTGTCCGTGGGCAACACTTCCAGATGGTCCAAGGGGAGCGTGCGCACATAACGCGGATTCTCAGGGTCGGCACTGGAGCACACCTTCATCAGTTCGCCATGCAGATGGATGACGTGCGATGAGCCGCCGCGCTCGTGCAGATTATCTACATTCTGCGTCACCACCACCACGTCGTAGTCTTTCTCAAGCGTGGCCAGCAGTCGGTGGGCAGCGTTGGGCTCTGCCTCCACGAGTTGCCGGCGCAGACCGTTGTAGAAGGCATTGACAAAGTCGGCGTCGGCGCGCCAACCTTCGGGTGTTGCCACTTTCTCTACGGGATATTTCTCCCAAAGCCCACCTTTGTCGCGGAAGGTGGAGAAACCGCTCTCGGCGCTCACTCCAGCTCCCGTGAGCACCACTATTTTCTTTTTCTTCATCGTCTTGCTTGCTTTTTCATGCGTATCGTAAATGGCAAGGAGAACCCTGCTCGCTATGCCTGAATGTAGGTGATAAAAATTGTTTTGTAGTAAATATAGATAGAATGTAGGTAAATATAGATAGAATGATGATGGTTGGTATGCTTGAACGCTCTCCTTGGCGCAGGTTTTAGCCTTGAAAACTGTCACAGGGCTTGCTATTTTCCTTTATTTCAAGACTAAAATCTGCAATCAAACGGAGCGTTTAAACATAAAACTAATTTTCATTACCTGCTCATTTCGCTGCAAAATTAGGAAAAAACGATCATTTTCTGCTTTGTATCCCTCTTTTTGCCTCAAAATTTTGTCTCAAAAATTCATCATCGCGCTGCTTCGCTGCCTTCTGTGAGGCGGTTTCAAGTGGCAAAATGGCAAAAGCTCCTTGTTTTTTTGTCAGAGTCACCCACTTATTTCGTAACTTTGCGGGCGAGGCCGTGGGCTTATCTCTCCTGCGCCGTGCTTCATCACTATGGGAACGTATATCAACAGAGGCAATATAGAATTTTGCAACATCGTCCGGCATGAGTATGTGGATAAGACATCGTTGATTCCGCTCATCAATGCCACGATAGACACGGAGAGCCGCTACAGTTGTGTGACGCGCTGCCGCCGTTTTGGAAAATCGATGGCGGCGAAGATGCTCTGTGCCTATTACGATAAGTCGTGCTCCTCGCGCGAACTTTTCCGCGGACTGAAGGCCGAGCAGGACCCTTCGTTCGAGACGTATCTCAATCAATACAGCGTCATCTATCTGGACGTTACTTCCTTCACCGCCCGCCCCGAACTCAGGAAAAACCTCGTGCGGGCCATGCAGGATGAGATTATCTATGAAATGAAAGAAGCGTTTCCTGATGTAAGATATAAGGAGAACTCAGACCTGATGGATGTGCTTTCATCCATTTACCATGGCACGGGCGAAAGATTCTTCTTTATCATCGACGAATGGGATGCCATCTGTCGCGAATTCCCTGAGCGTCAGAAGCTGAAGGGCGACCCCGACACCGTCGCTCCCACCATCCTGGACGAATATGTCATGCTGCTCCGCCGATTGTTCAAGACGCAGGATTCAGACAGAGTCTTTGCCGGAGCCTACCTCACGGGCATCCTGCCGATTAAGAAATACAACACGGAGTCTGCGTTGAACAACTTCCGGGAATACTCAATGGTTCGTCCTGGCAGGTTGGCCACTTCTCTTGGCTTTACCCGCGAGGAGGTGGAGATGCTATGCGAGAAACACGGGATGGACATCCGGAATATGGAACGCTGGTATGACGGCTATCGCATCGGCGAGGCATCGCATATATTTAATCCCTACTCCGTCATGCGGGCGATTGAGGACAGGCGTTTCCGTAGTTTCTGGACGACGACGGGGGCCTACGATTCCGTCATCACCTACATACAGATGAACTTCGAGGGTCTGAAGGACGACATCATCCGAATGCTGGCAGGGGAGCGAGTGTATGTAGATACCACGGAGTTTCTCAACGATATGCACATCGTGCGCAGCAAGAACGATGTGCTGACCGTGCTGATACATCTTGGCTACCTGGCCTACGATGAGGATGCACAGGAATGCTACATGCCGAACAAGGAGGTGGCGGACGAAATGAACAATGCCATAAAGGCGACATCGTGGGAACCGTTAGTCAAGACTATACAAAATTCAAAAGCCCTCCTCGAATCCACCATTGCTGGCAATGAGCAAGCCGTGGAACGGGCTATCGACGTGGCGCACGATGAACACACAAGCATCCTCTCCTATAACGATGAGAACTCCCTCGCCTGCGTGCTGACCGTGGCTTACATCTGGGCTCGCAACGAATATATCATCCATCGCGAATATGCCACGGGTAAGGGCTATGCCGACCTTGTGATGATTCCTCGCCGCAATGTCGCGAAGCCCGCGATCGTCATAGAATTGAAGTTCAACCACACCGCCGACACCGCCATCGACCAAATCAAGCGGAAGGAATATCCTGCGAAGATAGCTGAATACACAGGCGACTTGCTCCTCGTGGGTATCAACTACGACCGCGAGACTAAGCAACACGCCTGCAAGATAGAGAGAACGGTAAAAAACTGAGTAGGAGAAGAGACTCTGAATAGGCATGTGAAACCCGAAAAACAGCATTGCCGCTGATGCTGTTTTTCGGGTTTCACATGCTTCTTGGGCGTGCGCCAGAGAAAAACGTCTTTGCACGCTATATCCTTTTCGCGCCGGCTGATGGGCATTGCCCTGCTCATGCTCTCAACTATGCTGTCCATCTTTTCTGCAATATCAGGCAGCGCGATGTCAATGCCACGATTTTGATGAATCTCTCCACATATTTCCTCTGCTACTGGCTTTTCTCTCGGAATACATCACAGCGTTTATGGCAAAAACTTCCGCTGCTGGATTGCCGACCTCCGCATCGAATATGCCAAACGCCTCATGAAGCAGCATCCCAACATGAGAGTGCAGGATGTCTCCGCCTCTTCAGGATTCGTTTCCCTCAGCCATTTCACGCGCACATTCGGCATGAAGGAGGACTTTTCGCCCTCGAAATGGCATGAACCGCTACAAAGACTTGCGGAGCGTATTGCTTGCGAACAAATATCAGCTGACCCCGACGCAGGGAATGGACCTCCTGCGCAAGGTGTCGCAAGGCCCTGAAGTGCAGCGTTCTACGGGCTTCACACAATGGTCAGAAATCTACAACCTCACGCAGAAGAGCGTCACGATGTCCGTATTGAGAGAGTGGGGCCAACGGTTCACGTTTGAGGTTGAATAGCCCCCGTTTTCCCCTCGCGCTTTAACTAAATATTCTGGCAAAGCAACAAGACGGAGGGCAGTCTGGCTTAAAAAATGAAAAGGGAAAAGACATCGTTTGCCTTTTCCCTTTTCTTTTTGAGCATTATGCTGCGGGGGAGCATTGATAGCTCATGTTCAGAGGATTAGGATTCGCTGGAGGTTTCGCCGCCAAGGTCCCAAGCTTCATCGGGGGTCTTGAAGTCTTCGCTTTCGAGCAATGCCTTCACTTGAGCAGTTGTCTGCGAAACGGTATTGTTGTCGTTGAACTCTATGCCCGTCTCTTTCGTGATGTCGATATTGGCTTCTTTCGGTGCGCCCTCGTCGGTGAAGTTTTGCGAATAGAACTCGATGAGCTTCTTCTGCTCTTTCAGCGATTCTATCTGCTTTTTGATCATTTTGATGTCGCCCGCAGAGGCCAAGAGACCGGTGGCACCTCCCAAGAGTGCGCCTCCTACTCCACCCTTCTTCGCGCCGACTGCGGTAGTGGCCGTAAGTTTTGCAAGCATGGCGGTGCAGCGTAGCATGATGGTCTTGTTCTGCGCCTTCACTGCCTCCTTGCTGCGGCGATTGCCGTTTTGGTCAATGAGATAAACATTGTATTGCTGCGTGCCGTCTTCGTTCAGCAGATTGTTGCCCTCTTCATCGACGAGAAAAACTTTCTGCAGCGAATAGTGGGGGATGGCCTCCCAGTTGATGCTCTTTACGTCGGCATTGGCGTCGTCGGGAGTTTCAGTGGCAGTGCTGGCACCAGTGACTTCGCTCACGGTGTTGGCAGCCTTTTCTACGGTGTTGGTCACCTTGCTGATGCCCTTGCTCACTTTCTTGAGAAATCCCTGAGCAGAGGCGTCGGCAGAGGAGCAGCAGAGGAGTGCCAAACAAAGTCCAGCGGTCTTGAATGTTGCTTTCATGATGTGGGTAAAGTGATATTGAAATTAAACAGTGATATTGAAATTAAGATGAAAAAATGATTGCTTGGAGGGTGCGGAGACTATCGTTTGACGACGAGTCCGAGGCGGAGCTGGCGCTTGACGTACGAACCCGTGGATTTGCTCATGAACTCCTTGAGGGTCATATATTTGAAGTCGGCCTTCTTGTTGCCTCTGGCATAGACGACGAATGCTTTCGGCATGTCTTTGCGATTGAGCTTCAGGTCCGCCACTCCATTGTCGTCCGTGGTGCCGATGAGCTTGAAGCGCCACGGCTCATCCGCCGTCATCTTCTTGAATGAGCTTTCGCTGTAGTTCTTCACCTTTATCGGCGAGATGCTATTGTCGCCCCAGATTTCCACGTTAGCCATCGGGTCGCGTTCCACCATGCCTGCATAGTCGGCAAAGCGTTCGACGATGGTGAAGCGGATTTCCAAGGGAGCATTCTCTATGGTCTCTTCGATTTTCTTGATGCGGCTCTCATAGAAGCTGCAGGGATTGTAGCGGTTGCAGATGAAGAGAAACTCCATGGCGGCATAGCCATAGTCGATCATCTCCTGCTGATTCTTGGCATTCTTGAAGATGGAGAGCGCCTTGCCCGTGAGGTTGTGGTAGAAAGCAACGGAGTCGCAGTCGGCTATGTTCTTCTGAATGGTGGGGACGAGGTCTTCCCTGACATCGGGCATATCGAGGGCAGCCACAAAGTTGGCACGCGCACCCTTGTAGTCGCGCAGTCCGTAGAGGCGCGCCGCTTCTTGAATCTTGGCGTCGAACTCTGTCACCGGTACGCGGACCTCACGTAGGAGCACGCCCCAGCAGAACTTCTTGCGCGGGCCGGCCTCGCTGATGTCGATGCTCAGGCGGTTGGTGCCTTCGGCGAAGAGGTCGATGTGGGCCAGGTCAGCAAATTGCGCTTGCGCCTCAGAGAGGTCGTCGGAGATTTGCTCTTGCTTTGTTATCAAGGCATCAATCTCCGCATCGCTCATCGTCTTCTGGTTGAGCTGTTCGGTGATGATGTTGTTGATGCTGTCGAGCGTGTGCTGATTGCGTTCGATGGCCTTTTTCAGGTTTTGCAGTGTCCGGATGGGGAAGATGATGTTGGTGATGGTGATGCTGGCATCGTCTTTCTTCGTCTTCTTGCTGACTTGCGCGAGGAGTCCAGCGGGGCAATCAATCTGGAGGTCAGAGATGGAGGAAGTGATTTCAACCTCGCAGAGATCCTCATCGGTGATGAGGTCGGTGGCCTGCGTCTGATTGACCATACGTATGGGCTTATTGACTTCATCAATGGTGTAGGCATAGAAGAAGTCGGGCTTGAGCGTGACGGTGAAGCTCGTGCGGTCAATGTCGCCGCGCTTGCTGACTTCGAGCTTCACCTCCTTGGTAGGCGTGGTAGGCACGACCACCTCGTAGGCATAGAGTCCGTCTTCGCGTTTCCCCTCCGCAGTGACGATGGCATCGTTGCGCTCGTTGGCGATAATGACGAGGTCGCTGATTTTCGATAGAATCAGCACGCCGCCCTTGCCATCGAGGTCTCCGATGCAGTTTTCCGCCTTGCATTCCTCTTGCGTGATGAAGCTGCTCTGCGCTGAAGCCATGAGAGGGAGCATGAGGAGGAGCATCGAAAGGAGGATGCGCGATAGCGAGCGTTTGTTGTTTTGTCGCATAAGTAGGTAAAACAATTTTTTTTATGGTAAGTAGGTAAGAAAAGTCTGTGGTAAGCTGCCTTGCTTCCACGCTGCATTTCGCCTCGGAGTGACCATTTTGAAGGGAAAAATGGCCATTTCCCGGGGTCAGGGCAATCACTTTCCGGGGTGAAAATAATCACTTGGGAAGCGGAATCTCAGCAGAAGGCCCTTGAAGCCCGCCATTTTCACCGCAGATTCACCTTTCATTCCAGTCTGAACAGATTGGATTTCATGGGTTGGGAGAGGGCGAAAATGGGTTTTCTGAGGCTGATTTATCAACGGGCATGAGCACAAGGCACGCCCCGCATAGCTCCCTCGGATAAGGGCTATGCGTTCGGCACTTCTCATCAACTAAGGTAGGTTCTATAAATTAGTTTTCAATGTAAGGCAGTGTTTCTGTTTTACTTGG